>JAUIJW010000181.1 GCA_030431085.1 Bacteroidia bacterium | reverse complement strand
TTTGGTTAAAGCCAAGTGCACTTGATTATTGGTGGTCTGTTTATAGGCACGTAAGCAAAACGTACCAAAGCGCGTA
Source organism: Bacteroidia bacterium (assembly GCA_030431085.1). Taxonomy (GTDB): domain Bacteria; phylum Bacteroidota; class Bacteroidia; order Flavobacteriales; family Flavobacteriaceae; genus Lutimonas. Next base: position 4,813 of record JAUIJW010000181.1, on the reverse strand, counting down.
TCTACATTAAAATCTTCTATTTTATCAATCAACGAATCATGACGCATACGATATGCTACCAGGTCTTCTATTGAAATTATTTTTAGGTCGAATTTTTTAGCCACTTTCATAAGCTGTGGCAATCTCGCCATGGTACCATCTTCATTTAAAATTTCAACCAACAAACCAGCCGGTTTTAAACCAGCCAATCTTGCTAAATCTATAGCCGCTTCTGTATGTCCGGTACGTCTCAACACACCACCTTCTTTAGCTCGTAATGGAAATATATGGCCTGGCCTACCTAAATCTTCTGGTTTCGTTTCATCAAGTGTAAGCGCTTTTACCGTTTTAGCTCGATCGTGAGCAGAAATACCTGTAGTGCAACCATGACCAATCAAATCAATAGACACTGTAAACTGCGTATGATGTAGGACTGTGTTTTTACCCACCATTAAATTTAAATCTAGTTCATCACATCTCTTTTCTGCTAATGGGGTACAGATTAAACCTCTACCATGAGTAGCCATAAAATTGATCATTTCTGGTGTAACCATTTCTGCAGCCGCTACAAAATCGCCTTCATTTTCTCTATCTTCATCGTCTACCACAATGATCATTTGGCCATTTTTTATAGCTTCAATTGCTTCTTCAATTGTATTCAACTTAATGGTTGATTTTGTAGTTTTCATACTATGCTTTGCTTTTTAGTCTAAATATTTTTTTTAAAAATGTATTGATTGGCATTAAAAAGGCATCAATATTAAATATTCCTTTATCATTTCTTGCCCTACGCATTAATAATATCCCAAATGGCAATAATACAAATGTGGCCAACCACCCTCCGATAAACGGAGATACTTTATTCGATTCTGCCATATTTTTCCCAAATATTGAGATAAAGAAGTAGATCACAAATATGACGATGGCCAAAATCATAGGCAATCCAAATCCTCCTTTTCTAATGATTGAACCCAATGGAGTTCCAATAAAAAACAACACTAAACAAGCGATTGAAAATGCTATACGTTTATGGTATTCTGTATTGTATCCATTAATTAATTTTTGTTTGTCTTTAAGTTCACTTTGATAGCTGGTTAAATTCTCTATATTGCTTTTAGCCAAAGTACTGGCATTATCTACCACACGTTTAGCACCTTCATCATCAAAATTATCCAAAATATTAGGTTGCAACTCAATTTTAGACACCGTATCATTAACCAGTTGATTTACTTTTAGGACTTTAAAAACTCTTTCTGCTCGATGATTTACATATTCATGATAAGGCACTTTTAAAGAATCTACATAATAATCTAATTGCTTTAGGCTTAACATTTCTTTACCTGTTTTGTACCTTAAATCATCAGGATCGAAATTACCAATCTGAGACACATCTATGTTTACTCTATAACTATCGAAATTGGCCTTGGTAAACGGTACTCTTTTTCTTTCTTTTTGGGTTCTTTTTTTAGAAATAATGTCTTCGTAATAATAACCGTCATTCAATTCTAAAGTTAAATATCGGCTTCCTTCTTTAGATTTTATTTCGCCTTTTTTGGCTACAATTACCTTATTATTTAGCTGATTGGCTTTAACCTGATAAATGAGCACGTCTTTTAAAAAATTCTCATTTTCACCATATTTCTCGGCAAATTTAATACTGTAACCTGGTATTTCAGAATTAAAAGTACCCGCCACTAAGGCCAAGCCAGGCTCTTTCATTTTCATATTGTAAATAAGATTTTTTGATTTTAAAGAGGCGTAGGGAAACACATAATTTAAAAACAAAAAGTTAAATACGCTTAGTAACAACATGAGTATGACCAATGGATTGATAAATCTTTGTAGTGAAATACCTGCCGATTTAACCGCTGCAAATTCATAGTTTTCCGCCATATTACCCAAGGCCATGATTGAAGATAATAATATAGCAATTGGTAATGCAGTGGGCACCATCATTAAAGATAGGTAACTTAAAAATTTCAAAATCACCACAAGGCTAATACCCTTTCCAGCGATTTTATCAAACTGTAACCATAGTGCTTGCATAATCAGCACAAAGAGAATGATAAAAAATGTAGCTAAAAAAGGTATAAGAAAACTCTTAAGTATGTACCTATTTAAGATTTTCATTTACATGAATTTAAGTTGCAAAATTACGATAATTAATCGTTAATGATGTAACCTAAATCATCGTATTTTTTTTGATTAAAAATGAATTTTTGATCAGGTACTTGTTGGTTCGTTACCATTTTTTTAACGGTTAACGTAGTTTCTGTACCGTTACTTCCAACTTGTGTAATGGTATAGATTTGTTGATTAGTTTCATCAATACCAATTAGCACTTTGGTAATTTCAGAGTTAGAATCTATAGGTGTTAACTCAACCCACTGTAATGATTTACCTTTAACCTTATTTTTTTTACCTAAAGCATAAGTGTAGCCATTTTTATAAAATGAATAAAATTTAGATGGTGTTAGGGCTCCCTCTTCTTCAACTGCGTATGCAGATATGTTAACCTCTTCGTTTTCTGGAATGATTGTATATGTTTTACTCCCATCGAATATTTGTGTGGTTTCAAAGAAATTAACCACATACTTATCACCTTTTAAGAGTGCATCACCCGATGCATTTTGACTCACATTTTCATTCTTATTGAGTAGATTATAATCAAATTCAATATAAATATCTTGGTAATTACTCATCTTATCAGAGACCTTATCTAATAAATTTTTAGCGGCCTGATCATTCTGAGCCATTAAGATACTAGACATTAAAACTAGTATGCTTGTTAAAATTTGTTTCATTGTATTATTTCTTTTCATCGTCTAATAATTGTTGTAGCGCTATGGCATCACTAACCAAAACTTGTCTGGCCTTACTGCCTTCAAAGGGCCCTACAATATTGGCTGCTTCTAATTGATCAATAATTCTACCAGCTCTGTTATAGCCAAGTTTTAATTTTCGCTGTAATAATGAGGCCGATCCTTGCTGAGAGGCAACAATTAAATGCGCAGCTTCTTCGAACAAGCTATCACGATCTGCAATGTCTACATCAACACTTGTGCCACTATCTTCGCCAACATATTCTGGTAACATATGTGCGCTAGCAAAAGCTCTTTGTGAACCTATAAAATCTGTAACTTGCTCTACTTCTGGCGTATCAATAAATGCACATTGTAGGCGAGTTAATTCACTACCTGTAGAAATTAACATATCACCTTTACCAATCAATTGATCTGCACCTTGTGCATCTAAAATAGTTCTTGAATCTATTTTAGAAGTTACTCTAAAAGCAACTCTTGTTGGGAAGTTAGCCTTAATAATACCTGTAATTACATTAACAGATGGCCTTTGAGTAGCTACGATTAAATGTATACCAATAGCCCTAGCCAACTGAGCTAATCTAGCAATGGGTGTTTCAATTTCTTTTCCAGCTGTCATGATCAAATCTGCAAACTCATCAATTACCAAAACAATATAAGGTAAATACTTATGACCATTTTCAGGATTTAGTTTACGCGCTCTAAACTTTGCATTATATTCCTTAATATTTCTTACATAAGCCTGCTTTAGCAAATCATAACGATTATCCATTTCAATACATAAAGAATTTAGCGTATTGATTACAAGAGCAGTATCTGTAATTATGGCATCTTCTGTATCTGGTAATTTTGCCAAATAATGCCTCTCTATTTTATTAAATAATGTTAGTTCAACCTTTTTAGGATCTACCAAAACAAATTTAACTTCTGCTGGATGCTTTTTATATAGTAAGGATGACAGCACTGCATTTAAACCTACAGACTTACCTTGCCCTGTAGCACCGGCCATTAATAAATGTGGCATCTTAGCCAAATCAACAACAAAAGTTTCATTAGAAATAGTTTTACCTAGAGCAATAGGCAGCTCCATTTTAGAATTTTGAAATTTTTGTGATGACAATACCGATTTCATCGATACGATAGAAGGTTTTTTATTGGGCACTTCTATACCAATTGTTCCTTTACCAGGTATTGGAGCAATAATTCTAATCCCCAAAGCAGATAATGATAAAGCAATATCGTCTTCTAAATTTTTTATTTTCGAAATTCTAACCCCAGCGTTAGGTACAATCTCGTACAAGGTTACTGTAGGGCCAATGGTAGCCTTAATACTGGCTATACCAATTTTATAATTGTTAAGAGTTTCAACAATATTATTTTTATTACTCTCAAGCTCTTCTTTATTGATGGTAATGTTCTCATTACCGTAGTCATTCAATAAGCTTAATGTTGGAAATTTATAGTGCCCCAACTCTAAAGTAGGATCAAACTCACCATAATCTTTAACCAGTTGATTAGATAAATTCTCAACAATATGTTCTTCATCTACTGGATTTTCCACCTCTATTTCAATATCTTTTTTCTCTTCTGTTTTTGGCGTTTTTTGTTTTTCTATAATAGGAAGTATTTCTTCTTTAGAAATAGAGTCATCGATAATCACATTATTCTGATGTTCTGCCTCTAAATGATTATCTACTTCTAACTTAGTTTCAGGCTGTTCTTGAATAGCTTCGGCAACAAATCCATCTTGAGTAGTATCGTCGACAATTGATTTGTTTTCTTTAATTTTTCTTTCCGGGATAAAACTTCTAATCCGTTCTGGAGTAATCTTAAATTTTATAACGACATAGCTTAAAAAAGTTAGCAGCAATAAAATAAAAACTCCGGTGTTACCGATATAGATTTTTAAATAATCATTAATCTCATAACCTACAGTTCCGGCTAGAAGTTGATTATCTAAATTAAGGAAGCCAAAAAGCAATGATCCCCACACCAAAAAGATAATACCTACA
>JAUIJW010000180.1 GCA_030431085.1 Bacteroidia bacterium | reverse complement strand
TATCTTTTGAAATTTCGGCAATATGTCTATCTCCAGATAAAAAAATAACACCTTTGGCTTTAGAGTTGATGATAAGGTTTTTCATTTTTTGTGTTTCTAAAGGTAGGTTACCCCAACTTTCAAAACCGTGTTGATTGGATAAAAACTGGATGCTACTCACAATAATATTGAAGTTAGCTTTAGAACTATAAAGCTCTTTTTTAAGCCATGCCCACTGTTGTTGACCTAACATGGTGGCAGAGGATTTGTAATTAGGTAAATACCTTTTAACGCCTGTGGTATCTGGCGTTAAATCATCTCTAAAAAATCGAGTATCTAAAACGATAATTTTAAGGCTATTGTTATCAATTTTATAGTCTTTAGAGAAGTATATGCCTTTTTGTTGCCTTCTAGGACTGTCTTTTGGAACATCAAAAAAATCTAAAAAGAATTGCTGTACACTATCTTTTTTAGCATATTGATTACCACCATCATTCATACCGTAATCATGGTCATCCCAAGTGCCAAGGACATCTCTGTTTTTAATGAAATTTTGATAGGCGGTGTCTTGCTTTTGTAGAGTGTAGTTCTGTTGCATGACCGACATTTCTTCAGTATCAGAATAAATAATATCGCCACCCCAGATAAAAACATCTGGGTTTGATTTAGCTATTTCTTTCCATAAATGATTAGGTAAGTGTTGATTGTTACAAGATCCGAAAGCTATAGTTATCTCATTATTGGTCTCAACACCTTTTTGTTTCGTTTTTTGATGACAAGAAAACAAAAGAAATAATAAACAGCCTAAGCCTATAATTTTCATGATATAAAATTTTAAACGAAACTAGTACATTACTTTAATATAAAGGTTAACTCCAGGTGAATTTTTGTATTAAAATGTAGAAGATTTCATCAGAATCTAAACTTTTTTTTATTGTATATTCGCAGCCTATGAATTTAAACGATTTTCAAGATTTAAAAGCTCAATTGTCTACGTCAAGTAAGATTGCTATTGTGTCGCATAGAAATCCTGATGGAGATGCCTATGGCTCGAGTTTGGCACTTTATCATATGTTGCAACAATTTAATCATGAGGTAACAGTAGTTTCACCTAATGATTGCCCACAGTTTTTAAAATGGCTACCAGGTATTGAACATATCGTTGTGTTTGAGCAAGATGAATCTAATGGAACGGCAATATTGCAACAGGCGGATATAGTTTTTACTTTAGATTTTAATGCACTTCACCGGGTAGGAGAGAAAATGCAAGTCGTTTTAGAGCAGATTAATCCTACGTATATTATGATTGATCATCATCAGCAGCCAGATGATTATGCGCAGTTCACTTATGTTGATGAATTAATTTGTTCTACTTGTCAGTTATTATATAGTTTCTTTGAAAAGCTAAATTGGCAAGAATATATCCATCAGGAGATCGCCACTTGTCTTTATACAGGGATTTTAACAGATACAGGATCGTTTAGATTTCCATCCACCACAAGTGAAACTCATAGAATTGTAGCCAATTTATTAGATTTGGGAGCCAATCATTCTAAGATTTACAATGCCATACATAATGTGAATACATACCATAGAATGCAACTTTTAGGTGTGGCCTTGAAAAATATGAAGATGCTTAAAGATTCGCGTACGGCCTATATCACTTTATCTGATAGAGAATTGAAGAGGTATAACTACCAAAAAGGAGATACTGAAGGTTTTGTAAATTACGCCTTATCTCTAGAAAATATTATATTCGCAGCAATTTTTATTGAAGATAAAAAACAAGGTATCATCAAAATTTCTTTCAGATCTGTAGGTGATTTTTCGGTTAACGCTTTTGCTAGGGCCCATTTTAGTGGCGGAGGTCATATCAATGCAGCAGGAGGTAGAAGCGAACTTAATTTGAAACAAACGGTAGAGAAATTTTTAGATCTTGTGCCTCAGTATAAAAATGAATTATTATCGTGAAACAACTATACTTCATTATTGCCATTATTGTTTTGAGTTCTTGTTCTAAACCAGAGCCAAGAAAACCTATTTTAAGAAAAACAAGCTCTTTTATGAAAGAATCTATTGAGCGTAATAAAGCCCTCAATAAGTTTGAAGAGACGTTAATTCTCAATAAAATAAAAAAGGACTCGACTCATCATTACCTAACCTCAGAAAGTGGATTTTGGTACTACTATAACATTAAGAATAATGAAACCAATATTCAACCACAAATTGGCGATGAAGTTATATTTTCATACGAAATAAGAGACTTAAGAGATTCTATTATTTATAGTAAAGAAGAAATTGGTGAAAAAAGATATTTAGTAGATAAAGAAGAGCTCATTACCGGATTGCAAGATGGCATTAAGTTGATGAAGCAGGGAGAAACGGTTACTTTTCTTTTCCCATCTTATAAGGCATTTGGCTTTACAGGTAATGATAGAGTTAACACTAAAGAACCATTAATATATACCGTACATTTAAAAACCATATTAAACAAAGAATAATTTTATGAATGTTATTAAATATTCGCTGATAGCGATAATTATGATTGGATTAGTATCTTGTAAAACAGCTAAATACAATGATTTAGATGATGGGCTCTATGCCGATATTGAAACCCAAAAGGGCGATATTTTGTTGTTTTTAGAATATGATAAAACACCTATTACTGTTGCTAACTTTGTGTCATTGGCAGAAGGAACCAACACTTACGTGGATGAAAAATATAAAGAAAAACCATTTTACGACGGGTTAAAATTTCATAGAGTAGTACCAGATTTTGTAATTCAAGGTGGAGATCCTAGAGGTAATGGCTCTGGAGATCCTGGTTATAAATTTGAAGATGAATTCCCTATGAATGAGGAAGGAAATCTATTGCTAAAGCATGATGGCGCTGGTGTTTTATCTATGGCTAATTCTGGGCCAGATGCCAACGGCAGTCAGTTCTTTATCACACACAAAGAAATACCACATCTAAATGGTGTACATACAGTATTTGGTCATGTGGTTAAAGGCCAACCTGTTGTAGACTCTATTCAAGCGAATGATGTGATAGAAAAAGTAACTATTATAAGAGTAGGTAAGGATGCTAAAAAGTTTGATGCGGCCAAAGTATTTAACGATTATTTTCAGCATATCGAAGAAGAACAAAAAGAATTTCAAGCGAAATTAGAGGAGGTTAAAAGTAAATTAGCCAAGTTTGTTCAAGATAATGAAGCAACAGCCAAAGTATTGCCTTCAGGTTTAAAAATTATTTCAATTCATGAAGGTTCGGGCGAAAAACCTAAGATGGGTACCAAAGTAATGGTAAATTATGCAGGATATTTTTTGTCTGGCGATTTGTTTGACTCTAATATTAAAGACATAGCAAAAACCTATGGCAAATATGATAAGCGTAGAGATCAAATGGGTGGCTATGGGCCAATACCTATGGATTATTCGCCAAATGCAGCACTAATCGCTGGATTTAAAGAAGGTTTACAACATATGAATTATGGTGATAAAGTGATGTTGATTATCCCGTCTCATTTGGCTTATGGAGAGCAAGGTGCTAGAGGTGTCATTCCGCCTAATACAGATTTGCTATTCGAATTAGAAATTGTAAAAGATCAAAAAGAGGATTAATTTCCTCTTTTTTTATACAATTTCATCAAAAGTTCTGCTGCAGAAAATGGGGTTATTTCACCCTTGTGAATTTGATTAATGATACCAGGCAATAATTGGTTTACTTCGGCGCAATTGTAAAATTCTTGATGCAGCTGTTGTTGTACAATTTGATGTAACCATTTTTCATCCTGTTGTATTCTGTTTTTTTCGAAAAATTTATTCTGTTTTATAGTGCTAATATATTGATAGATTAAAGTCCAGATTTTATCAATACCTTGATTTTGAAGGGCGCTACATGTAACCACTTTTGGAGCCCATCCACTTTCTTTAACAGGATACAAATGTAAGGCGCGTTCAAACTCTTTTTGTGCCAATTGCGATGATTTTATATTATGACCATCAGCTTTGTTGATGGCAATGCCGTCTGCCATTTCTATGATGCCGCGCTTTATACCCTGAAGTCCGTCACCAGACCCAGAAATTTTAAGTAGTAGAAAAAAATCTACCATAGAGTGCACTAAAGTTTCAGACTGCCCTACACCAACAGTTTCGATTAAAATAACATCATAGCCTGCAGCTTCACAAAGTATAATACTCTCTTTTGTTTTTTTAGCCACACCACCTAAAGAATGTCCAGCTGCAGAAGGCCTTATGTAAGCTTGAGGTTGCTTTGAGAGGTGTTGCATTCTAGTTTTATCACCTAAAATACTTCCTTTGTTAATCGAAGAGCTTGGGTCTACCGCCAATACGGCTACTTTTTTACCAAGCTTAATGATATAGTTACCTAAGCTTTCAATAAATGTGCTTTTACCAACACCAGGGATACCAGTAATGCCAATTCTAACAGAGTCTTTTTTAAACTTTAAACATTCATTTAAAAGTTGTTGGGCTTGTTCTTGATGTATGGCAGCATCACTCTCAATAAGCGTAATGGCTTTACTTAAGGCAATGGTATTAGATTCTAAAACACCATTTTTTAATTCTTGAAGTGTAGGATTCCATTTTTTGCTGATAATATTATTGTGGTTCGGATTAATCATAAACTCTAAGAATTTCAATGTAAATTTAAGCAATATAAATCCTTTGCTTAGAAAAAATAAATAAGAAAAATTAAAAATAATGCAACGTTAGTCATTGGTTATCGTAATTAAAGTAGTAGAATTCATCAGATGAAAAATAATAAACATCAATTTTTGGTTAATCGATGTAAAAGAAATGACAAGAAAGCACAGATGATGGTGTACGATTTGTATGCCCAAGCGATGTTTCAAACTGCCTTTAATTTTTGTAAAGACGATATGGTGGCGCAAGATATTATGCAAGAG
>JAUIJW010000005.1 GCA_030431085.1 Bacteroidia bacterium | reverse complement strand
GAAAAGATTTATACTCTCATTGAAAAAGTAACGGGAGCCAGACTCACTTATGCTTATACTCGAATTGGTGGATTAGCCAGAGATCTTTATCCGGGTTTTGAAAGTGATTTAAAAGCTCTTTTAAAAAACACACCAGACCTTTTTGTAGGTAAAACGATGGTTAAATCTTTAAAGGTTTTATGGGTCTTTAAGAGGTGATTGACAAATTTTGAAAGGAATGATTGCATATCACAAATGTAAAAAATAAAGCAAAAAAAAGGCTACCAATTTTGGTAGCCTTTTTTGTCTTTAAAAGAGTTTGATTATCTTCTGTGTTCAGAAATAATTTCTACCCTTCTGTTTTCTTGTCTTCCTTTACGAGTTTTGTTATCTCCAATTGGATTAGCAGAACCAAATCCTTTAGAATCTAGATTTTCAGCAGGGAAACCATTTTCGATTAAATAGTTTTTCACAGCGTCTGCTCTATCCTGAGATAATTTGTTATTGATTTTGTCACTACCTGTACTGTCAGTATGACCTTCAATATGGAATTTAGTTTCTTTAAATTCGTCTAAGATTTTAACAATGCTCTCTAATCTAATCTTAGTTTCATCAGTAAATGTAGATTTACCAGTGTTAAAGTAGATAGCTCTTGCTAAATCTGTAATTTGTTTTTGTACTTCTTCAGTAACGATTGGACATCCATTGTTTTCGGCAGAACCAGCAACGTTAGGACATTGATCATCTTTATCTAATACACCATCACCATCAGTATCTGGCCAAGGACAACCTTTGTTTTCTGCAGGACCAGCTTCGTTTGGACACTCATCATCTTTATCTGCAACACCATCACCATCAGCATCAGGACAACCATTTAAAGCTGCTATACCAGCTTCTGTAGGACATGCATCTTTAGGATCTGGAATGCCGTCACCATCAGTATCAGGACAACCGTTAAATTCAGCTAAACCAGCTTCGTTAGGACACTCGTCATCTTTATCTGGAATACCATCGCCATCAGTATCAGGACAACCGTTGAATTTTTCTAAACCAGCAACTTCTGGACACTCATCATATTTGTCATAGATACCATCACCGTCTGTATCTTTACCACCAAATTTAAATTTAATTCCAGCAGCATGTTGGAAGTGAGGTAATAAAATATCATCATCAAAAGAATGCTTATAAGCACTTTGAACGTTGATACCTACATTGTCGTTAAACCAAAAATCGATACCTAATCCACCATTTACAGTACCAGCACCTTCGCTATCTAACCAAGTATAACCTCCACCAATCATTAAGTAAGGGTCGAACCAACCGTGGTTTCTTACAAAGTTGTATTTAATATCAAGGTCTAAACCAAAGTAAGATAAATCACCATTGGTTTCGTAATCACCGATTTTGCTAATGCTGTTGAAGGTACCGTTAACACCAATACCAAATCCGCTACCTATGTATCTACCTACACGTAGTTTAGATATAGCTGCAGAAGTATTCCAGTGGTCAGATACGTTGAAAAAATCTTCAAACATACCGCCTACAAAATTACCTCCAGAAGTACCCATAGGGTAAAAATCTGCACCTGTTGGATAAAAATCAACCGCGTTGGTACCTAAATCAATAGACCAAGGATTGTCCTCATCTTGCGCATAAATGTTGCTAAAACTAACAACTGCTAAAAGAATTAATAATACTTTTTTAAAATGTTTCATTGTAATTAATTTTAATTTAAAATCTCTCGTTATTAATGTTAAGTAAGTTTCTAAACTTCTTCTTAAGTTTTTGACAAATATATAAAAAGTTGTTAAAATAGTTGTTAACAGTAATTTATTTTTAATCTATTGCTTAATAAAATCTTAATTTTTTAATAAAAGAAAGCGCGATTATCCTCAATATCAGCGTTATCCTTAATCGCTTGATATATTTGAGCTGAACGATTTTGCAACTCTCTTTCTAATGCTTTTTTATTAGAATTGTAATTATTTAATGCTGTTGGTAAATTTTTCTTAGTAACGCTAGCAAAGACTACTCCAGTTTTACCTTCAATACCACGCGCGAGTTGACCTTCATCTAGTGAAGTTAATACCCCGGCAATATCTACAAAACGACCTTCACCCGAAAATACAGGGCTTGTATTAGAAATGGCCAACGCTTTTTTAACAGTTGTATTGTTTTCTTTAGCCATCTCTTCTAGAGTATTGCCGGAAGTTCTGTCTTTTATAATAGCTGCTTTCTTTTGATTTAATACAATACCTCTTACATTTTTACCTTTGGTAGAGTAGCCAGCTTTGTTTTTCTTTTTTAATCTTACCACAGCATAACCCTTATCGGTGTCGAATCTCTTGATATCACCTTCATTAGTGTTTTCTTCAAAAGCCCAACGTACGATTTGTCTTTGAGAACCTAAGCCAGTGATGTTATCATCAAAAACTTCTAGATTATAAACAGGTCTAACTTGATAATTATTTTCTTTGGCTAACTCTTCAAGGTCTTGGCCTGATGATAAATCTGAAGCTAAAGTTTCAGCTTGTTCAAAAATATGATTCTCGGTAGTTTCTGATGGCGTAATGTCTCTAGTAAATGTTGCAATTTGAACTGCGCGTTGCTTATTTTTTTGACCATCTATTTTAATGATATGAATACCAAATTGAGATTTTACGATGCCCATATCTCCAACTTTGTTTTCAAACACATAATCTCTAAATTCTGGAATCATGGTCTTGTAAGTAAACCAATCTAGGTCACCTCCTTTAGCACCACTTACTTTATCGGCAGAAAGTTCTTTGGCTAATGATTCAAACTTTGATTGATCTGCTTTAAGAACAGTTAAAATACTGTCTGCTTTTTGCATGGCTTGTGCTTCAGTTTGTGTCACGGTAGGATCGGCAATTGAACTTCCTGTAAAAGGCAATAAAATATGACTTGCTCTTACAGAATCTGGTAATTGTTTTACAGCAACAACTTTAGAAATTTTATAGCTATTACCAGCTTTGTAAGGACCATAAACATCATTAATATTTCTTGAAAACACACTGTCTTGCAATATTTTTGGTAAATCACCTTTGAAAACATAATTGCTATTAAATGGAGTGTCAGATTCATTTTCTGCATTAAATTCTGCCATGTCTGTAGCATTTTTAAAACCTACTACATTAACATTTGATTTGGCAGCAGAGCTATATTCTTCACGATCTTCTAATAAAGTGTTCAATTCTTTTTGAATCGCATTTTCGTCATCTTGAGAAGCAACTAAGTTGAAAGCTACAAATTCTATATCTCTTGAAGCTTCGGCTTTAAATTCGTTAGCATGCTTTTTGATATAGTTTTTCACATCGTCTTCAGACACCGTTACTAAGCTGTCTGGAATACTAGAGTAAGGTACATAAACATAATCTGCATCGACGCTAGTATTTTTAAAAAAGTAATCTTGCTCACCTTCTAAAAGCGTACTACTTAATCCAGCCTTGATCAAGGCGTTATAAGTATTTTGTTCTAAGCTATTTTTGATGCTCTTTTCATAGTTAATCCATGAAGCCCAAGCCGCTTTACCTTGCTCGCTTGATGTGGCATCTTCTTGTAGCGTAGCGATGTACTCTTTTAATTTTTCTGAGTCAAAAAGTCCTGCTTCGTTTTTAAATTGAGGACTGTTTTGAATAGCTGGTTGGCTAATTAAGGCGTCCCAAATATCTTTTTCTCCTACAATTACACCCGATTTTTTAAGTTGAGTTTCGTAAACTTTTTCACGCACTAAACTATTCCAGGCATTGTTTACATTTTGAATGTTAGAAGTCACTCCATTAGATCTAGAGCGGTATAATTCAACTTGTTGCGCAAATTCTTCTCTATCGATGGTTTCTCCATTAACTTCTCCAATAGCGGTAGCGGTTTTATTAAACACATTACCATCGAACAATCCGCTAAGAACAAAGGCAAATAATGCCATTGCAATAATGATTATTAAAAATACAGAACGTTCTCTAATCTTCGATAATACTGCCATTTTCTTTCCTTTAAAATTTTAGGTTGCGAAAATACGATTTACGTTTTAATAAAAAAATAGTTTTTTCTATTTTAGATGCATTTCCAAGGCTTATTTATCTTTAAATAAAACTTTTAGATAAACCTCTTCAATTTTAGAAGCAGAAACTTTAAGAATAGTAAATTGAAATTGATCAATTTCAACAACTTCTCCCTTTTCTGGAATGTTTTCGGTGTGATTTACAATTAGGCCACCAAGGGTTTCGTAAGTAGAGTCTTCTTTTAACTGTAAGTTGTAAGTTTCGTTTAAGTAATCTACTTCATGTCTCGTAGAAAATTTAAATTCTCTATCATTTATTTTTTCTTCAATGAGGGTATAGGAATCATGCTCATCTTCAATGTCTCCAAAAAGTTCTTCAATAATATCTTCTACGGTGATTAAACCAGAGGTACCTCCATACTCATCTAGTACTATGGCTACACTTTTTCTTTTTTTGATAAGAAGGTTAAGCACATCGTGTATCATCATCGTTTCTGGTATAATCTCTATCGGTAAGAGCATAGACCGTATATTTTTCGGTTTTTTAAAGAGTTCGAAAGTATGAACATAACCAATGATATCGTCTAATGAGTTGTTATAGATAATAATTTTAGACATGCCAGTATCTACAAATAGCTGTTTTAGATTTTTAATAGAGTCATGAACTTCTACGGCTACAATATCGGTTCTAGGAATCATTGCTTCTCTTGCTTTGACATTGTGGAAATCTAGTGCATTTTGAAAAATTTGTATTTCCGAATCTACTTCATCATCGGCAGATTCTAATTGCTCGGTAATATAGTTTTCTAATTCTAATTTGCTAAAAGCTAGCGGTGTCTTGTCTTCGGTAGTGTTAAAAAAGGTTTTTAAGAAAAAATCAGAAATCCCAGAAATGGCAATAGATAAAGGGTAAAAAAGCCAATAAAATAAGTAGGCAGGAATGGCAAATATTTTTAAGGCTTCGTTGGCGTAGATTCTAAAAATAGCTTTAGGCAAAAACTCTGCGGTTATCAAAATCAATAATGTTGAAATTAATGTTTGAATGAGCAAAGTGGCAAAATTACTCGATAAATTTTGTAAGAATAGTTGTACCAATAAATCGCCCATAAAGTAGCCATAGACAACTAGAGATATATTATTGCCCACTAACATGGTTGTAATAAATCTAGATGGATGATGCGTTAACCTTGTAAGTACGGTAGACAGATAACTATCTTTTTTCTTCTCTAACTCAATGTGCATTTTATTGGCCGATACGAAAGCGATTTCCATGCCAGAAAAAAAGGCCGAAAGTAATACAGAAATTAAGATAATGATTATCTCGTAGTACATATTTTATTTGCGGTTGTTGTATTTATTGCGAAATTTTCGTTTAAAGAAAAACATAAAAACCGCTAGTGCTGAAAACCCTAAAAATAGATATGCTTTTTCTCTTTGGGTATTCCAGTGTAAAACAGTTTCAACAATAAAAATAATAGCGATGAAGAGATAGGCGTATTCAAAAAATTTATGGAGTTTTGTCATGATTTTATCTAATTTTCTTCTACAAATATGGTACCGGATACCGATTTCATATTGACTTTGGTTAAATCTTCGTTAGATTCGAACCCAACACCGTGTATGGTATCTGATTTCGTGATTAGGGTAAATTTTTCTTCCGTATAAATATAATGCTCATTCGAATCCCAAAAAAGTTGATCTGTCATTAATTTCATTTTTTCAGCATAATTGGTCACTTTTACATCAGTCTTTACTTCAGAAATATTGGTTTTGCTGTAGCTGATGGCATAATTGGCCGTGAGTATAACAGAGTCTTGATTTTTATCATAAGTTATTACCTCAATCCCTTTGGGAAACTCTATGTAAGGATGATTTTCTCGATTTGAAAAATCATCCATAATTGGGGCTATTAACCGGGTTTTAATTTTGCCAGAGTCGGTATGAATTAAGTTAACATTTTTGGCTGTACCTATGGGAAGGTTTTTCTCTGCTAGAAAGTCTTTGATATCTTTAATTTCATTACCACAAGAAAAAAACATTGCTGCTAAAAAAATAGCAGCAATGTAAAGTATTTTATTTGAGAAATGATTTAGCATAGAACGCTAAATTTACGGAATTCTAGCGGTTTCATTAATCCAACATCCAATTTTATGAGATGTACCTGATTTTAATCCTTCTGTAAAAATTAATTTTTTAGAAGGTGCGCTGGCCATATAAGATTTTATGTATTTATTGGCTGTGGCTGTAATACCAGGATCCACTGCCTTAGCTTTTCTTGCTTTATCAGCTGCCGCAACATAAACCATACGCTTAGAAATTTCATCTGTGCCACAAGAGTTGGCACTTGAAGCATACATATTAGATATTAATAAGTAAGCAGCACCTAAACTAGGTCTTTCTTTAAGGGCTTTGTAGCAATAATCTCTAGCTTTACTTTTTTGGCCTCTAGCAGCAGTAATTCTAGCAGCTTTATAATATAAACCAGCTTTTTTATAAGAATCACTTTCAAGATCTATTGCTTTAGTAAAATATTCTAGAGCTTTGTTTTCCTCATTTCTGTCAAGTAGTATACCTGCATAGAATACATAGGCATCTGATGATGGCGCAGCGTTAACATAAGCTTCTACCATTTCTGGATATAGTGGGTCTGAAGTACATTCTTTAGCGTTAAGCCTAGAAACAGCTCTTTTTAGCCATACGACATTGCTTTTGTTTTTCTCAAAATTACCTTTATATAAAGGGATTAACCTATCACAAGTGGCAATTTCACTTAAGGTATTATCTAAATATCCTTCAACTTGCCCTAAAGCAGTTAAGTTAATTTCTGCAGCTTTTTTAGATTTTAACTCTCTTCCACTTAAGTTTTGACCAGCCTCTTCTTTGGCATTAAGCTTGTCTAAAGTTTTTGAGTACTTATCCATCTTCGTTCCTACAGCTTCGGTAATTTCATCATAAGTATCGAATACCAATTGCGGTTCTGAATCTTTATGTCTGTCTGTTAATTCTTGAAAGTATTTTCCAAGGTTTTTAACACTCATTCCAGTAGGATCTGCTTTAAAAGATTTAGATAATTTACTATATAATTCTTCTTTTAATTGAGGATTTTCTTTATTACCAACTGCCAATCTTTTAAAAATAAAATTAGCCCAGTCGCTATAAACCTTTCCTAAATTACTTGGAAAGTGCTTTATTCTTTGTGTGTAGATATCGTCAACTTGTTGGGCGATTTTATCCATTTCTGCTTTGTTAGACTTAGAAATGTCGAAATATTCTCTACCAACTTTTATAATAGTTTCAGATTCTTTGGCTTTACCAGGTAAAATACCAGCAGCTTTATTAAATGCATCCTCTGCCATTTTTACACCATATACATAGATGGCTGTAGAGGATTTCGGGCAATTATCGTAGCACCATTGCCATGGTTCTTTAGCGGCTGCATAGTTTTTTACTTTGGCAGCCTCACTAAACAGTGATAAATTGGTTTTACATTTGTCTGGCTCTGCACCATATTTGTCTTGCGCATTGATAGAAATGGTTGCTCCTAAAAAAAGCAACATTCCTAAGGTCCATACCGTCTTTTTTGTTTTCATGTTTAAGAATTATATTTGTTTAGGTTAATAAATTTTTTGTTTTCTAAACCATTTATCGTTTAGTGATAAACTGAGCCTAAAATTATAATAATTTTCTTTTATCAGGTTATTTTTTGTGGTTCCTCTTTGTCCGATCTCAAAACCGAGGTTTACATTAGACAATTGTAGTCCCATCGGTAAACTCACACCAAAAGACATGCCATAATCTTTTATGTCTGTATTATTGACATTTAACCCAACCTGATTGTAGCTAAAACCAGCTCTATAAGTCACTCTATCCCAATAACTTGAGATGGAATTTATTCTTGGGGTATAAAATCCTCCTATAGAAATTAAACTACTCTTTGTGTAATAGTAATTTGTAGGTTGGTTGTGAATATCTCCTGTAAAATCAATAGCATCTTGAAAGGTATAATCAATAGCTACTTGCCATTTATTAAGTTTACCTATACCTGCACTTAGTACTGTTTTTAGAGGTGTTTTAATTTTAGAGTTAAAACTTTGAGCCAAAAGAGTGTCTCTTGGTATAATGGTACCATCACCTGTATTGATTAATGAATAAATATATTCTTCTCCTTCTTCGGTTAAATCATAGGCCAATTGGGCAGATGCGCCAAATTTTAATTGAAGATCGTTTTTAATGTCTTTACTATAGAGAGCACCTAGTTTATAGGAAAATCCATGAACATCAGAATTAGAAACCTGTCTTGTGCCTAATTGTACACCCAAGCGTCTATTGAGTATACTATGGTCGATACCACCAAATTGATAAGCTGCTTCAACACCTAAATTTAAATTAAATGGAAATTTATATCCATAGCCCATGAAGACTCTGTTGGTACCACCACTACCTGTATAATGATCGCTTTCAATGAGAATATTCTCACTATCAAATTGTCGGCTAAATAAAGAATAGCCCACAGCAGTATTTAATTGCAAACCAAATGCTAAGCCCTGATTGCCATTGATCGGGATACCTATGGCAATGTAATTTAAAGAAGCTGTAGCACTATTTTGCTTATTGCTACCATCGTCTACATAATTTAATTTACTGCTGGCCGAAAACACGTAGGTCGTCCAGAGTAAAGACCCATAAGAGGCAGGATTGGTAAAGCTTAGTTGATATTCGCTGTTTAGTGTACCTCCTGTTTGCCCCATGGCAATTTCTTCTACAGATTTGATTTTAGCAGGATCACCAATACCAAAGAAAGAATATGGAGATGTATTGGTGGTTTGTGCAAAACTATAAGCAGAAATTATCCAAATAGAGTACACTATTATTTTCTTTATCATTCGTCTATTTTATAAGTCAAAATACTGTTCAATCCCTCCAATAAAAAATTTGGATTGGCAAATATGGTACTTTTTAAGTTTTTTGCCAAGAAATTTGTGTCTCCACCAGTTAAAACAGTGATTAATTCACAATTTTTAACATTATATTGATTTACAATGCCTTCAATTTCTGAAATCACACCCTGAAGTACCCCTAAATGGATAGCATTTTCTGTTGAATTACCATGAGTTGGTAAATCTGGTAAAGGGGTTAAAAAAGGTAACTTTGCTGTAAATTGATGAAGCGCTTTATACCGCATGAGCACACCAGGTGAAATTGCTCCTCCAAAATATTCTTTTTTATCATTTACAAAATCATAAGTAATACAAGATCCAGCATCAATAACCAAAGTGTTTTTTTGAGGAAATTGACTTACCGCAGCCGCGATTAGAGCTATCCTATCAACACCTAAGGTATGTGGAGTGGCATACTTATTTTTAAAAGGAAGCTCTACCGTATGATCTAATATTAGGTGATTAGTGTGATCGTTTAAAAATTGTATATAACTTGGTTCTGCATGATTAACCGAAGCAGAGATGCTATAACGTATAGGAAATTCATCTAAAATTTTTTTAATTTCTGATATGAATGTGCTAAACTCAAAATTTCGTTTAAGGACTAGGGTATTATTCTGGAAAACAGCACATTTAATTTGAGTGTTGCCAATGTCTATAATAAGATTCATAAGGAGCATTAAATAGATTGCAAAACTACAATAGAAATTTTAATGATTTGTTTTGATAAATAGTAAAAATAAATTTATATTTGCACCCGCTAAAAGCGATGGTGCCTTAGCTCAGTTGGTAGAGCAAAGGACTGAAAATCCTTGTGTCCCTGGTTCGATTCCTGGAGGCACCACAGAAAAACCCAAAACATTTGTTTTGGGTTTTTTGTTTTTATAGAGTGTGATTTCTCTAGTTTGAGAGTTTTAAAATAAACGATTCCAAAGGTTTAATGTCAATATCTAAATATGCGTCGCCTTGTTCAGTAATATCTAGGTGGTTTTGATATTGATGATAAAGTTGATCTTCTAAGACATGCTTTCCATTTTTAATTTGCCAAGTATCTATTAGTGTTTTAGGAAGTTTAAGTTTAAACCGATAGCCGTTTGCGTTATCGAAGTTGGTCACGATAATTACTTTTTCTTTAGTGTTCCATCTTACAAATGAGAAAACGCGATTGTTGTACCCTGATGTATGGTTTAAATTATATTGGTGAATTTCTTGGTACTCTCCCATTAAGGCATCACTTTGAATCGTAAAATTGAGCAGACGTTTATAAAAATCTCTTAATTCTTTTTGACTCGCTGATAGTTGCCCCCCATCAAATAATTTATTATTTACCCATTTCTGATGTTGAGGTACGCCAATATAATCAAAAATTGAAGTACGAGATGGTTTACCAAATCCAGCATTTTCGGCACCAGGTTCACCAACTTCTTGCCCAAAATAAATCAAGGTAGGCGATGTGCTAATAGTGGCAGAGACTACCATAGCGGGTTTACCGATTAAAGCGTTTCCTGCAAATTGCGGACTAGCAATACGTTGCTCGTCATGATTTTCTAAAAAGTGTAGCATATGGTGCTCAATGTCTTCTACCTTGTCTTGTATGCTAGCAATTTGTTTGGTTTTTGTTTGGTTTTGCATCACCCGCTTTATGGTATCATAAAGCCCAACTTTATCATATAAATAATCCATTTTACCTTGTTGAATATAATCACGATAAAGATGAGGATTATAAACTTCTGCCAATAAAAAGGCTTCTTTATTTTTGGCTTTGATTGCTGAGTTTAAGTAGCTCCAAAATTCTACAGGCACCATTTCTGCCATATCAAAACGAAATCCATCTACGCCTTTATCTATCCAAAATAAAGCAATATCTCTAAATTTTATCCAAGAGTTAGGCACCTCTTTATCTTTCCAAAATTGATAATGGGCTTCAACGGATTTTTTGGCGTAGGATTTGGGGAGTTCTACAAAGTCTTTTTCCCCTTGAGGGGTAATACCATAATTAATTTTAACGGTTTCATACCAATCATGCATGCTGGGTTGTGCAGATCGACTTCCATTACCAGTCCATTTCGCAGGATTTTCCTCAAACTGATGATCGGCTAGAGGATGCTTCTCTCCACCCAACGGGAGGTAGCCATTTTCCCATTGAGGTACTTCAAATGGTTTGCCAACGATATAATAGAAATTATTCTCCGCTTGGTAGACTACACTGGTATCATCATTGGCACCAAAATCATTTACATTTGGCGGATTGTTTTTACCCTCATAATGTCTAGCGATATGATTAGGAATTATATCAATAATAACTTTGAGGCCATGGGTATGAGAACGTTCAATGAGGGCTTCAAACTCTTCTAGTCGCTTCGAGGGGTCAACCGCTAAATCTGGATTAACTTGATAGTAATCTTTAACTGCATAAGGAGAACCAGCTCTACCTTTTACTACATCTGGATCATCATTAGAAATGCCATATTGCGTATAATCTGTAACAGTGGCGTGATGTAATACACCAGTATACCAAATATGAGTTACTCCTAAATCTTTAATTTCTTTTAAGGCTTTATTGTTAAAATCTTCGAATTTTCCAACACCATTTTCTTCAAGAGTTCCCCAAGGTTTATTCGTGGTATTTGTATTACCAAATAGCCGAGTAAATACTTGATAAACAACCATTTTTTGTTCTTTTTGAGCTGATGTTTTTTTTGAAGTATCTGTAGGTGAAGGTTGGTTGTTACACGCCATAATTGTTATTAAACCAATGAATAAGGTAATGAAAGTTTTCATAATTAAATTTTTTCTAATAAAACGGTGTTGAAGTTAGAATGCAATACAACTTGATTATCCTTTACGGTAATGTTTTGCTGAGAATACGCATCGTAAAGCTCTGTACCATCTTTAAAGTTATGACCAACTGGAATTATTTTTTCACCCTTTTTTAAATCTAAACCAATAATAACAGTGTCATTGTTCAAAGATCGTTTAAAGTAATAGGGTTTATTCGATAGCATTTGATGAACCCCAGATGCAATGGCTGGATGTTGTTGCTTGAATTTTCCTAGTTTTTGCCAATGAAGCAGAATAGCTTGAGTTTTAGTTTGGTCAAGGTCTTGCCAATTCATGAATGTGCGAAGGTTTGCATCGCCTTGAGCTCCATCAACTACAAGAGGTCTACTTAATTCATCGCCGTAATAGGTTTGAGAAATGCCAGGGCTCAAGAGTAATTTATTGGCCGTTTCATAAGGTTTATTTCTTTGTTGGTCAAATGGAGAGCCATCATCGTGAGATGACAAATAATTCATAATTAAATGTCCGTTTAATTTTTTTTGCACAAAATCATTATACTGATTAAACAGGGTTTCGTAATCTTTTTGTGCATGATATTTAAATTCAAAATTAATCATGGCATCGAACCCATAATTGTAATAGTTTACTTGCTTGTTTCCAAAGTCAAAATCAAAAGCTTGTGATACATTGAAATTGTATACTTCACCCAATAAGAAAAAAGAGTTTTGATCTAAAACTTGATCAGGATTGTTTTTTTTCCAGGCTGTAAAGGCATATTCACATTCTTTTTTAAATTCTAACCAAACTGTTTCTTCAACATGTTTTACAGTATCGGCTCTATAACCATCTATGCCAAAATCTAAAATATAATCGGTGAGCCATTTTATAATGTAGTATTTTGGAACTCTTGGATAACCGGTTCTTTCGAAAAACGCATCTAATTCACGAACTTCTTTTTCATACCGACCTTCATTTTTCCACTTTTCTACCAATAATGGTGGCAAATTTACTGGGGTACTGCTTTCTGTTTTAATATCCGGTAAATTTTTTACCAAAGTACAGGAAGTCGTAGTTTCATAAGTTTTATAATCACATTGAGGTTGAGTTCTTACCCAATTATTTGGCCAGACAGGATCTTTTTCAGTCACCGGGCCAGTATGGTTGATTACGGCATCCATTAAAATTCTAATACCATTTTGATGGGCTGTTTCAATTAAGATTTTTAAATCTTCTTCTGACCCAAAATTAGGATCTAAGGTTGTCCAATCTTTAGTCCAGTAACCGTGAAACCCATAGGTTGTACCTGTGCCTTCATCCACAGCCCCATGAATTTGTTCTACTACTGGAGTAAACCAAATGACATCGATGCCTAAGTTTTGAAAATACCCCTCAGTGATTTTTTGAGTAATTCCTTTAATATCCCCACCTTCAAAACCTCTTAAAACAGCGGTTTCTTCAGTTCTATTAAAGTTAACATCATTATTACGATCTCCATTATTAAATCTATCTGTTAGCAAAAAATATAAATTGGCATTGGCCCAATTAAAGGGCGTTTTAACAGCCTTAGGTGTAGGGTTGGTTTTTTGCGTGCAGTTGGTAAACAACAAGCTAGATAGTATAAATGTTATGACAAAAAGATTCTTCATCTGGTTTAAAATTTGATAAGCAACGATTTGCTTTTATTGCTAATATTGATATTGAGTTTTAACAACTTATCTTTTTTGTGATAAGTAAAGGGAATACCTCCTGTACGAATGGGTTCTTGAGAGATGTTGTGAATGATTAATTCGATATTTTTTTGACTAGAATGCCATTGCGATCCTATTTCTGGCGAGATTTTAAGTCGGATGCTTTTAGGATTAGCTTTAGCTGAAAATTTAAGAATTTCATGTAATCCTTTTTCATAGCTTTTGGGTGTTAACCCATCATCAAAGTATAAAAAATCTTGGCTTTCTTCAACCAATGGATCGTAGTAATAGTGTAGTTTAAGGTTGCTCAAATCATAAGCTGCTGTATTTTGTATTACATCAATCATGGGGATAAAAGCACCTCCTCTAACAAATGTAGGAATGTGATCTGGTTGCGTGGTGATTGTATACGAATTTCCACCACGATATACTTCGTCTGTATAAAAATTAAACCAATGCTGATGCTTAGGAAAATAAGTGTCAACAGTTTTTTGTTCTGCTTTTAAAATTGGGGTAACCAGAAAATGTTTACCCCATAGGTAGCTGTCAATGTTTTGAAAATGCCTCTTGTTATGAGGTTCTTCAAAGAATAAAGGCCTCATAAGGGGGTATCCGGATTGATTGTTTTCAAAGGCGACGGTGTAATTATATGGTAATAATTGGTAGCGTAGTTCAATTGCCTTTTTGGCCATACTCAAAGTGTTGGGGTCATGAAAAACAGGTTCTGGAGCAATATGTTCTTGAGCATGAGGCCTGTAAATGGGTTGAAAAACGCCATATTGTAGCCATCTTATGTAAAGTTCTGGATCAAAGGTGTCTCCACCGGCAAATCCTCCTAGGTCAGAATGCATGTAGCTCAAGCCTTGAATACCCATTTGCAGAGCAATTTCAGGTTGAGCTTGTAGGCCTCCCCAACTGCGGTTGACATCACCAGACCATGGAATCATACCATAACGTTGCGAACCAGAATACCCTGCCCGCATTAAGATAAAAGGCCTTTGCGTTTTAAAATCATTGAGATAACCATCATGAATCATTTTGGCCCAGAGGTGACCATAAACATTGTGTACTTCATTGGCGGTTGATCCGTTATAATGAATCATGTCTTCTGGGTGTACTTCAGGTTCACCTAAATCACCCCACCATCCAGAAACGCCCATGGTCGTTAAATTTTTATAGATGTTCCAAAACCATTGATTGGCCTGGGGATTCACTAAATCAATCAAGCCAGTATTGCCGAAATAAAAATCGTAGGTATAGTTGGTGTTTTGTGGCGTTTTTCCCAAAAAACCTTGCTGTGAAACTTCTGCCCACTTTGATGAAGTGGTTAAAATAAATGGTTCTGTTACCAATATGGTTTTTATTTGTTGGTTATTAAAGTTACTGATCATTTTTTGTGGCTGTGGAAATGAATCTTTATAAAATTCCAAATTTCCCATATGACCCTTAATATCTTTTCCAAACCAAAAAATATCTAATATAACGGCATCTAAGGGAATGTGATTTTGGTTAAACAGAGCCACCGTATGTTCTACCTCTCTCTGTGAATGGTAACCAAATCTGCTCGCAAAATTACCTAAGGCCCATCTTGGTGGTAGAGGTTGTTTACCAGTAAGAGAGGTATAGGCGTTGGTTAGATCGTACCAATTGTTGGCTGCCAGTACCTGATAAGTTTTTCTGCCACTAGTGGTTTCATATCTCAATAGGTTTTTTTGTGAGTGATCTAAATCTAAAAAACCGGTAGAGGGGTTGTCGAAATGAATGGCATAAAGTTTTGATGAAAATACTAGAGGCATAGTGTAATTCATTAAACTCGAATGTGTTTCGTAGCCATAATGGGCTTTATTGTATAGTGCTAAACGATGACCACGTCTATTCATTCCTAATACTCTGGCGCCTCCACCCATTAGGGCTTCAGTTGATGAAATACTAAAATCTAAAATTTCGGTACTATCGGTTTTTATATAGCCCAAATTTTCGCTTACCAACCATTTTTTTTGATAAAAATATTTGATTTGAAATGGTGACTTCTCGATGACCATATTTAAACCATTTGTATTGATCTCAAGCGTATGGGGGTTGTGTTTAATAGAATATTGTTTGTATTGCGGTTTCGATATTAGGGCATGTGAAGAATCAATATACTGTTCACCTGAAGGTATGAATGATGTTTCAATAACTTTGGGCGAAATTATTTGTAAACGGTAAGTGCCATCGTTGGTTTTAATGTGTACGATGCCACTTTTATTATCATGATAACTTTTAAATGTTCTGGCAGTATTTTGACTGTGTAAAACATTAAAACAGATTAATAGGATAAAGACTATTTTTTTCATGAGGATTACTTTAAATTAAAAAGCCATTCAACCGCATTTTTAAAATCGGCACTCCATGTCGATTCATGGTGTTTACCACCTTTAATTACTTTTGATGTAATATTTTTTTTGGGGTAGCCCGCTGTTTCTATATCGTTAATTACTTGTTTCATCTTATTGATGTAAGTTTCACCTTCTAACTCACCGGTGATAAAATACATTTTTTGATGTGTAATATGACCGTGATTTTTAGCATAGGATTCAATTTCTGGATTGATCCAAAAAGCAGGTGAAAACACCCCAATTTTACCAAAAACCTTAGGATAAGTTAAGGCAGCATAAAACGATATTAAGCCCCCTAAAGAGCTGCCAATAATAGCTGTATTTTCTTGCTGAGGTAAGGTTCTTAAGTTTTGATCCACATCGGGTTTTAAAGTCTGAACAATAAAATCTACGTATGCTTTTCCATTACCGCCACCATATTTTTCATTGGGCCATGGAGTAAGCTCGTCAATTCTTTGTTTGCCACCATTATCTATGCCAATGACAATACAAGCAAATTTTTTTTCTAAAAATAAATCATTTAGAATTTCATCGACTTTCCATTCGCCAGAATAGGCTATGGATTGATCGAATAAGTTTTGCCCATCGTGCATGTAAATCACAGGATAATGCTTAGAATTACTGTGATAATCAGGGGGTAAATACATCCAAATTCTTCGCTTTTGATTGCCGAGTTGTGGCATATTAAATTGACTATGATATACTTGTACATTTAAAGCTTTGCTGTTGGTTACATTTTTAGATGCCCAACTTTTAATAGTAATGTATACGGTATCTATTTTTTTTGTTGATTGATATGATCTATTTTGGATATCTAGACCTTTTTCATCTTTTTCTACAGAGCTCCAATCCCCCAAAGTAAATTTATAGAGTATGGGTTCGCCCGTCATTGGCAGGGTAAAATAATGTATATTATTAATTACTTGCATTTGATAAGCCTTTTGGCCGCCAGACCAATGATCGAAGTTTCCAGAAATATAAATTTTAGAACCTTTTGGAGTATCTTCTGGTAAGTTTCTAACAGCAAATGTAACTTGTGCAGTACATATGGTAGAAATTAATAAACACAGCAAAATTGATAAGGGTTTCATAGTCACATTTTTGTCGATAAAACTAAAACACCTTTTTGATTTAAATTTAGTTGGTTATTGAGATTGACAGGTTTTTTTGTAATGAGATTATAAAACGATTTTTCTGACAATCCAAGTTCATCGAGTCGGTTTAGTGGTAAAGAAACAGGATGGTCATTTTTATTTAGAACGATTAAAACATGCTCATCTTCAAAAGCTCTAGAAAGAATATAGATGTTATTCTGAGGTGCAAAGTGTATGGTTTTGCCCTTGGCGATTGCATTAGAATTTTTACGATATTGTAAAAGTGTTTTTAAAAATAACTGCATGTCTTTCTGATCGCTATTTAAGCCTTCTCCAGTAAAAGCATTGGCTGTGTCTCCTTGCCATCCCCCTGGAAAATCTGAACGTATTAACCCATGATCTCCAGGTTTTTCTGTATCATTCATCAATATTTCAGTACCGTAATAAATTTGCACTATTCTGGGTAAAGCTAAAATATAGGCTAATGCCATTTTTGTTAAGGTAACCTCTTCGTTTAGTTGGGTGTAAATTCTACTCATATCATGGTTGTCCGGAAAAATTAATAATTTTTCTGGATGTGCATAGGCAAAATCGTTGGCTAGGCCTTCATAAATTTTCACCAGGCCTGTTTGCCATGTTTCTTCTTCTGTGAGAGCTTCAACAATAAGTTGTTGCATAGGAAAATCCATACTAGAGGATAAATGAGAGACATATCCATCTTTATTTTTTTGTTCGTTTTGCCAATACCCAACTAAAAGGGGGTTGTAGCTCCATTCTTCACCAACAATGCTAAAGTTTGGGTATTCGGTCATAATGGCTTTGGCCCATGTTGCCATAAAAGATTTATCTGGATACGGATAGGTGTCTTGCCGAATACCTCCCAGTTGGAGCGTTTCTACCCACCAAATGCTGTTTTGAATAAGGTAGGTAGCCATAAAAGAATTTTTTTGATTTAAATCTGGCATGGTATCGACGAACCAACCTTCACGCAGTAATTGGGTGTCGTAGGTTGAGGCATAAAAATCTTGATTGGTTGTTCTTCTATGATTAGATGTAGGAATTTTTTCACCTTTTTCAAATTCATCCTGAAAGTTAACCCAATCTTTAAAGGGTAAATCTTGCATCCACCAATGCCCCAAACCACAATGGTTGGCCACTTGATCCATAATTAGCTTGATGCCTTTTTCTCTTGCTTTGGCCGAGAGGTTCTGATACTCTTCTAAGGTGCCAAATCTAGGGTCAACTTCATAAAAATCAGTCATGGCATAGCCGTGATAGCTACTTGTAGGCATATCGTTTGTTAATAACGGACTTGACCAGATGGCAGTGAATCCCATAGTATTGATATAGTCTAAATGCTGAGTAATTCCCTTAATGTCGCCTCCGTGTCTGGCGTAATTATCCTGTCTATTAATGGTGGATTCTTTAAGCCCCTTAATGATGTCATTTCCGGAGTCGCCATTAGCAAATCTATCTGGAGTGATTAAGTAGATAACATCTGTATTATCAAATCCTAGATAGTCTTTACCATCTTTTGCTCTAGATTTCAGTTCGTATTTAACCTTTTTTACCGTTTTGTTTTTTATCTTAAAAAGAATATCTACATTACCTGGTTTTGTGTTTGAATCTATGATCAAGTCAAGAAAAAGATAATTAGGACTATCGGCCGTATTCACTTTTGCAAGCGTTACGCCCGGATAGTTTATCTCTACACTAGCACGACCTATATCTTTACCTTTAATTAGTAATTGTAACGAGCTTTGTTCAAAATCAACCCACCAGTTAGGCGGCTCAATCTTGTCGATTTGAGCCATTGCAATATTTTGGACGAATATAAGGAGGATAAAGACGAGCCATTTCATATTTAGGAAATTATTTGTTTTCAACTAATTGATTACCAGACAGTACAATTTCTTTTCCGTTAAGATAAATAGAGGTGTCCGTATCAGATTCGTTAATAAAAGTACAGCCTTTATGGCTTTTTGTAATCTTTATAGTACAGCCTCTAAAATTAATTTTAAATGAGTAGGATTGCCATTTTTCTGGAATTTGTGGGTTGAATGAGAGTTGGCCATTAAAATTTCTCATACCTCCAAATCCTTGAACTATTGCAAGCCATGTACCTGCCATACTGGTAATATGTAGGCCTTCGTGAACTTCACTATTATAATCGTCTAAATCAAGTCTTGCTGTACGCAAGTACATTTCATAAGCCTTATCCATTCTGTTAATAGAAGCTGCTATTATAGAGTGTACGCAAGGAGATAATGATGATTCATGAACGGTAAGTGGTTCATAAAAATCAAAATGTTTTTCAATTAATTTTCGACTGAAATGATTTTCAAAGAAATAAAGACCTTGTAACACATCTGCCTGTTTGATATAAGGTGAGCGTAAAATTTTATCCCAAGACCATTTTTGATTGATTGGTCTTTGTGAAGCATCCAGTTGATCTACTGTAATTAATTCTTTATCTAAAAAGCCATCTTGTTGTAAATAGACTTGATGTTTTTCGCTATATGGAAAGTACATATGCTCTGAAACATGTTGCCAAGCCTTTAACTCGTCTTGCTTTAATTGCGTGATATCAATTACTCTATGATAATCATCTGGATAGTCTTTGCGTACTAGGTTTATGTTCTCTAAGGTGTAATCTAAACACCATTTGGCTAAATAGTTGGTATACCAATTGTTATTGACATTGTTTTCGTATTCATTAGGGCCAGTAACACCTAACATGACATATTGTTGTTTGTCTTCAGAAAAGTTAACCCGTTGCTGCCAAAATCTTGCAATAGCAATCATTACTTC
The DNA here is from genome assembly GCA_030431085.1 of Bacteroidia bacterium. GTDB lineage: Bacteria > Bacteroidota > Bacteroidia > Flavobacteriales > Flavobacteriaceae > Lutimonas. The sequence continues at coordinate 8,371 of JAUIJW010000005.1, read as the reverse complement.
TAGGCCAAATTCTGGAATGTAACTATAATCATTGGTATAATTAACATAGTTATAGATGGCGTATATCATGGCGCCATTACGATGTATTTCTTCAAAGGTAATTTCCCATTCATTATGGCACTCTTCCCCATTCATTGTTACCATAGGATATAGAGCAGCACCATTTGTAAAGCCCAGTTTTTCTGCATTTTCTTTGGCTTTATCTAATTGATGATAACGGTACAATAAAAGGTTTTTAGCTACATTTTTATCTTTGGTACTCATATAAAAAGGAATACAGTAAGCTTCGGTATCCCAATAGGTACTTCCTCCGTATTTCTCACCCGTAAACCCCTTGGGACCAATATTTAATCGAGAGTCTTCACCAGAGTATGTTTGGTTGAGTTGAAAGATGTTAAACCTTATGGCTTGTTGTGCTTTGATATCTCCATCGATAACAATATCTGCGGTTTCCCAGATTTTAGACCAAGCCAATTTTTGTTTTTTGAGAAGATCTTCAAAGCCTATGATGGCTGCTTTTTGTAATAATTTTTGCGATTCGAAAATGAGCTCCTCTTTATTATGATTCATAGATTGCACATAGCAACCATATTTGTAAGTGCAAAAAGTATCGTTTTGCTTTACAAAAGTTTTGTAAGTATATTTAATACTTTTGTCTAAAATCTCGTTTTTGCTTTCAAGCGGAATTTCAAAACCATTTAATTCAAATTGCATATGCATGCCAGTGCATACATGAAATTCTGTTTTTAGAGTTTTAGATAATATTTGAGCTTCATTTTTCCCTTCGTATTTTTGAAGAACCTCCCAGAAAAACTCATCGTAGTTAGAATCTTCATTTAAAATTCCAGCATCGATATAAGGGGTAACTTCAATTTCTCCATCAAAATTTAAAGGGGTAATGGCGTACTTAATCGCCCCAATTTCTTGAATTTCTAAGCTTAAAAATCTTGAAGTTTCTAATTTTATTTGATGACCATTAGAGAGCTCTACCAAGCAAGAACGTGTTAATACACCTTCTTTCATGTTCAATTCGCGAACAAATTCTGAAACTTTAGAATTATTAAGGTCTAATTTAGTACCATCAATACACACATCAATACCAATCCAATTAGGAGCATTTAGAACTTTAGCGAAGTATTCGGGGTAGCCATTTTTCCACCAGCCTACTCTGGTTTTATCCGGATAATAAATACCTCCAATATAGCTGCCTTGAAAAGTATCTCCGCTATAAGTTTCTTCAAAATTAGCCCTCTGTCCCATGTATCCGTTACCGATACTAAAAATACTTTCACTGGCCGTTACTTTATTTTGATCAAAGCCTTTTTCTATAATAGACCATTCGTTGGGTAAAATATAATCTAGATTCATTTTTGTAATGTTTTAATCAATTAATTTTTTTGCAAAATCAATTGTAAATTCTTCTGTACTTGCCAAGGTAAAATCGGCATCTTTTAAAATGGTTGAGTCTCCAATACCAACACATATCATTTTAGCATTTTTTGCAGCTTGTACACCTGCAGCGGCATCTTCCACCACGATACAATCTTGTGGAGATTTGTTTAACTTTTTGGCGGCCAAAAGAAACACTTCGGGATCTGGTTTGGCCATGCTCACATCATTACCATCAACAATAGCACTAAACTTATTGAAGAGCCCTACTTTTTTTAAGATTAGAGGGGCGTTCTTACTGGCTGAGCCAAGTGAAAAAGTTATTTGTTGACCTTCTAAGTAAGATAGCAGAGCTGTAATGCCAGGTAGAATTTCATCAGAGGTCATCTGATTGACATAGGTTAAATATTCTTCGTTTTTTTGAGCTAAAAGTTTATCTTTTTCTTCTTGAGAAAGATTAATCTTTCCGATACTAAGTAAAATATCTAATGACCTTACACGGCTAACACCTTTGAGTAATTCATTGTTTGAGGGTGTAAAATCAAAACCTAAAGAATTGGCCAAGTTTTTCCATGCGAGGTAATGGTATTTTGCCGTATCAACGATTACACCATCCAAATCGAATATAAATGCTTTTTTTGTCATGCTATCTTTTTTTTAATATTTGATCATCTACATCTTTTACACGGGCCACCAGTAAAGCCGCAATAAGGAACGACACACCACTTGTAACCAAAGCAAACACTGGGTTGCCTTTGTAAATATATTCTACCATTGGGCCACCAATTATAGCATTTATGATTTGTGGGATTACTATAAAAAAGTTGAAAATACCCATGTAAACACCCATTTTTTTAGCAGGTATTGAACCGGCTAATATGGCATAAGGCATAGCTAAAATACTTGCCCAAGCGATTCCAATACCTAACATGGATAAGATTAACCAATTTTCATTAGGAGCGAAATAGATAAACAAAAGAGCTAACCCTCCAATACCAAGTGAAATAGCATGTGTTTTTTTTCGTCCAATTTTTAAGGCTAAAGCCGGAAGAAAAAAGGCATAAACCGCAGAAACGGCATTATAAATACCGAATAATACACCTACCCAGTCACCTGCATTTTGATATGCCTCACTATGATTATCGTCTAAAGGTAAGTTGTAAATATGATGGGCAATGGCCGGAGTTGCAAAAACCCATAAGCCAAATAAGCCAAACCATGAAAAAAACTGTACCCAGCTTAATTGTCGCATAGTGGTCGGCATATTTTTAAAATCTGTAAAGATGTTTAAAAGGCTACTTTCTTCTACTTCTGGTGTTGTGGATTCTGTTTTCGCATTGATTAACGCTACTTCTTCAGGAGAATATTCTTTGGTGGTAAATACTGTTACTAGAATACTAATAATGAGTACCGACGCTCCGATAATAAAAGATAGAGTAAGGTTAAGTGGTACAGATCCAGAGGTGGAGGTGTTTGAGATTCCAATCCAGTTGGTGAGTACATATGGTAACCATGACCCTATTACTGCTCCTATTCCAATTAAAATGGTTTGTACACTAAACCCTAGTGTTCTTTGGTCGCTTGGTAAAACGTCAGCCACTAAAGCTCTAAAGGGCTCCATAGCGATATTAAATGAGGCATCCATGATCATAAGCATTCCCGCACCTACCCATAGAGCAGGCATAAATGCTGTAAACATATCCGCTTGTGGCATTAGTACGAGTCCTATTGAGGCCAAAATAGCACCAATCAAAAAGAAGGGTCTTCTACGACCTAATCTTGTCCAAGTTTTATCACTATAATAACCAATAATGGGCTGTACAATTAACCCCGTTAATGGAGCCACAATCCAAAACCACGAAAGTTCATGAACATCAGCGCCAAAAATTTGTAATACTCTGCTGGCATTTGCATTTTGTAAAGCAAACCCCATTTGAATTCCCAAAAATCCGAAACTTAAATTCCAAATTTCCCAGAAACTGAGACGTCTTTTCTCCATTTCTAAAATTGTTTTAATCGCATTAAAATGCCATTAGCTAAAATGTAAATGTGTATTGCAGTTAAGCAACTAATGAATGTAGTGCCTAACTATTTGTGAAGTTGTATAAAAATAGCAAGTGTGAAATAACTATCGGTTACAAAGATATAAATTAAATTTAAAATGAGATTATTTTAACACTTTTGTAGATTCTCTTACTTTAAGATCTGTACCAATCACTTCTGTATGGTGTTGATATTGAGTATCTTGATTGTTTACTTCGTTAAGAATTAGGTCGAAACACTTTTCACCCATGGCACGACCATGCTGTGCTACGGTAGTTAGAGAAGGATAGGTAAATGAAGAAATTAAACCATCGGTAAACCCTATAATGGCAATATCTTCGGGAATCTTTAAACCTTTTTTATGTGCTAGTTGAATGGCTGTAGCGGCATAGATTTCATTCACCGCAAAGATGCCATTTGGAGGGTTTTCTTGTTGGAGTAGTTTTTCTATCTGGCGGGCAACATCACTATATTCATCAATTCTAATAATATAGTCGTTCTGAATCTTAAGTTGGTGATTTTCTAATGCTTTGATATAGCCCTCCATCCTAGTTTTACCTACCGTGACATAGTCTGGAGTGGTAAGAATGGCAATCTTATCGAACCCCTCATCAATGAGGTGTTTTGTGGCTAAAAATCCTCCACCAAAATCATCTGCAATAACTTTATTACATTTAATTTTCTCCACCACACGATCGAACATGACTATAGGAATGCCGTCGCTGATTAATTCTTCAAAATGCGTATAATCATCTTTTGCTTCTGTTTCTTTAGCCACGGAAATGATAATACCATCAACAATACCTTTGGAGAGCATTTCCATATTTAACACCTCTTTTTCGTATGATTCGTTAGATAAGCATATCATTACATTATAACCCTGTTCATTTGCTTTTTTTTCTATACCACTAATAACTTTAGCAAAAAAATGGTGTACAATTTCTGGAATGATTACGCCAATAGTTTTGGTTTTTTGATTTCTTAAGTTTAAAGCTAGGCTGTTTGGCTTATAGTGATAATAAGCCGCAAAAGCTTTAATTTTTTCTCTTACTTCTTCGCTAATTTCATGACTGTCTTTTAATGCTTTTGAAACGGTAGAAATAGAAACGTCAAATTCTTTAGCAATTTTTTTAAGAGTAATTTTTGTTTTCATTTTGTAAATATAATGATTAAAAAACATCTGTTGATAAGGAAAAAATACACGATTTTACCCGAGCCAATTAAATGTTAAAAAATGAGTATTTGAGAATTATAGTGCCTAAAAAATGGCAAAATCATAAAAAAATTAAGATTAAATACAGTTTACGAAAACGTTAGAGTTCAAAAAGTTATTAACACGAAAACGTTTTCGTCGTGTTTTTGTGATTTTAAGATGGTGTTAAGTTTATGTTAAATCAATAACTTCACCAAGTGAAATAGTATAAAAAAGCAAGTTTTTTTACCAAAAATTAAAACTCAAATTTAAATTCAATTTATGAAACGATTTAGACAATTAATCCTAGGCGTTTTTCTAGCACTTCCTATGATAATTTCTGCACAAGAAGTAGTCAAAGGTAAAGTAACGGATAAAATGACAGGAGAAGAATTACCGGGAGTTTCTGTTGTTGTAAAAGGAACAACCAAAGGTACTGCTACCGATTTTGATGGGAACTTTGAATTAGAAGTGCCCGAGGCCAATAATATATTGGTGTTTTCATTTGTAGGTTACGCAGATTTAGAATTAGAAGCGTCACCTAATATGCAAGTGGGCTTAGAAGAAGCAATGGAAAGTTTGGCCGAAGTTGTGTTAATCGGTTATGGTCAAACTACAAAAAAGGATGCCACAGGTGCTGTTGAAAGTGTAACCAGTAAAGAGTTTAATGCTGGAGCAATTGCTTCACCAGAACAATTAATTACAGGTAAAACTGCTGGGGTGAATGTGGTACCACCAAGTGGTCAACCAGGAGAAAGTGGTAAAATTAAAATTAGAGGAGGGGTGTCTTCGCTTAGCGCAAGTAACAATCCGTTAATTGTGATTGATGGGGTGCCTGTAGATCAAAGCGGCCCGGGTTTAAACACAATTAATCCTAGCGATATAGAAAGTTTTAGCGTTTTAAAAGACGCATCGGCTACAGCCATTTATGGTTCTAGAGCTACCAATGGAGTTATACTAATTACAACAAAATCTGGAAAAATGAATTCTGATTTTAATGTGGGTATAGACAGCAAGTTTTCTGTAGGGTATGCATCAGATAAAGTAGATGTATTATCTGCCGACCAATTTAGAGCAGCAATCAATTCCTTTGGAACAGATGCTGATAAAGCTAAACTAGGTAATGCTAATACAGATTGGCAAGACCAAATTTACCAAACAGCTTTTGGTAATGATACTAATTTAACCATTGCAGAGGGTTTCGACAATACATCTTATAGAGCTTCTATTGGCCATATTTACCAAGAAGGGATCTTAAAAACTTCAAAATTCAACAGAACAAGTTTGTCATTAAATCTTAGACAAAATTTGTTTGATAGTAAGTTAAAAATGGATTTTAATATCCGCGGAGCATTTACAGGTAATGATTATGCAGATCAAGGCGCCATAGGTTCGGCCATTTCATTCGACCCAACTCAAGAGGTATACAGTGGCAATGCCAACTACGGTGGTTTTTGGGAATGGTTAGATGCCGATGGAACTCCAAATAGTTTAGCCCCAAGAAATCCATTAGGATTATTGAAAATGAAAGGTGATCATGCCAGTGAAAGAAGAATTATTGGTAACGCCAAGTTCGATTATAGGTTCGATTTTTTAGAAGGATTAAGCTTAGTGGCTAATTTTGGTTTCGACTACTTTGATAAAAAAGGAGAGAAATTTACCTCTCCAGAATCTGCTGCGGGATTTAATACTCAAGGTTCTATAGGGTATTATGATGAGCTTAAAAGAAACGTATTGGCTGATGTTTATTTAAACTATGTAAGAACATTTAATGATGTACATAAAATTGATGCCATGCTGGGTCAATCCTTTCAAGACTTTTACAGAGAAAGTTTCTTTAGAGATGAAAACGGTGATGGTTTTGTAAACAGTAAGCCTTTTGCAACAACCAACGCGTTATTATCATACATGGCCCGTGTAACTTATGGCTATGATAACAGATATTTAGTTACAGCCACATTTCGTAGAGATGGCTCTTCAAGATTTTCGCCAGAAAATCGTTGGGGTAACTTCTTTTCAGCAGCAGTGGCATGGAACATTTCAGAAGAAGCATTTTTAGTAGATAATGAAACCTTGTCTACCTTAAAACTAAGATTAGGATATGGTGAAACAGGACAACAAGAAATAGGAAAAGACTTCCCTTACTTGCCAGTATATACCCCAGGTCAAGATGATGTAAGGTATCCGTTTGGAAGTGACTATTACAATACCATCCGTCCAGCGGGATATGATGCTGATATTAAATGGGAATCATCGGCGACTTATAATATTGGTTTAGATTATGGTTTTCTTAATGATAGAATTACAGGATCTATAGAGTATTTTACTAGAGCAGCCAGCGATATATTAAGTGATGTATCACCTCCTGCAGGGTCTAATTTAACCAACAGATTATATACTAATATAGGTGATGTAGAAAACTATGGAGTTGAATTTTCAATCAACGCAGATATTGCGGAAAGTGAAGATTTTCAATGGAAAGCTGGATTTAATGCCACCTATTTAAATAATACAATTAATAAATTAAACGCAGTAGAAGATCCAAGTTCACCAGGGATACCTGTTGGAGGCATTAGTGGAGGTGTTGGTAATACAGTACAAACACATAAAGTTGGCGAACAACAATTTTCTTATCTAGTATATCAACAAGTGTATGATACTAATGGTAAACCAATTGAAGGTGTGTATGTAGATAGAAATGGTGATGGAATGATTACAGATAGCGATAAACGAATCTTTAGAAGTCCAAACCCAGATTATGTATTAGGGTTTAATTCTTATATGAATTACAAGAACTTTGATCTAAATTTTACATTAAGATCTAATATTGGTAATTACGTATATAACAATATAGCCTCATCTAATGGTACGCAAAGAAATACAAGCGATTTAGGGTCTTTAAGAAATGCCCATGTATCTATGCTAGATACAGGATTTAAGGCTGTACAGTACTGGTCTGATTATTATGTGCAAGAAGCTTCATTCTTAAAAATGGATAACATCGTTTTAGGATATAATTTCCAAAATTTAAGTGAAGGCAACACTACTTTACGATTATATACTACAGTACAAAATGTGTTTACCATTACAGATTATGATGGGATTGACCCAGAGATTGATGGTGGTATTGATAATAATCTATATCCTAGACCACGTACGTTTTTGGTAGGATTCAATCTTAATTTTTAAAAGATATGACAATGAAAATAATAAAAAATAAATCAATATACGGTTTAAGCATTGTAATGATGGTGCTTAGTTTATTTTTCACTTCATGTGAAAGTGAATTAGATAAAGAACCCATAACAGATTTAACAGAATCTGAAACGTTTAAAGATCCGGCTGCCTACAAACAGTTTTTAGCCAAAATCTATGGTGGTTGGGCTGTAAATGGTCAAGCTTCTGATGATGCCGATATTCAAGGTATTGACGGTAACTTCTCTAACTATACTAGATTGTATTATAACATGCAAGAATTAACTACAGATCAAGCTATAATAGCTTGGAATGATGGTACCATACACGATTTACACAATCAAGTTTGGACTCCAGCCAATGAGTTTACGGCCCGCGTCGATGTCGACACTGAAACGATCGTCGCGGCGATTGACCCCCCAATTTTCGCCCTATCGGATGCTGCAGCACCATCTGCAGCTGAACCTGGAACAAGCTTGCTGGAGGCCATCCTGGCCCAGGCGCCCCTGATCCTGACGTGTGTCTGGCTCACCGGGATGGTCCTCTGGCTTG
>JAUIJW010000179.1 GCA_030431085.1 Bacteroidia bacterium | reverse complement strand
TGAAGATGCAGCCTTTCCAATTATTCACAACATGAATGGTAAGGGTACGATTCGCAACGTAAAGGAAGAAGCATTTTCTCAAAATAAAAAAGAAGCCTTACAACAATATTTAGAAGATTTCAAGGTGAGAGTGGTACTTACTGCCCACCCTACTCAATTTTATCCTGGTACGGTTTTAGGGATTATCACAGATCTATCTAAAGCAATTGAAGAAAACGATTTAATCAATATTAAAAAATTATTGGCTCAATTAGGGATTACTCCATTTTTAAAAGATGAAAAACCAACCCCTTTTGATGAAGCTGTAAACCTAATTTGGTATCTCGAGAATGTATTTTATCATTCTGTGAGTAATATTTACAACTATATAGAAAGTAATATTTACGAAGAGAAAGAAATGCCGAATGAAATCATTAATCTCGGTTTTTGGCCAGGAGGTGATAGAGATGGCAATCCGTTTGTCACTACAGATATTACTTTAAAAGTAGCAGAAAGATTACGTGAAACCATTATTAAAAATTACTATCGAGATGTACGTAAACTTAAACGAAAATTAACTTTTAAAGAAGTATTGCCTATTTTAAATAATATAGAGCATAAATTATACAAAAGCTTTATCTCTAATTCTAAACTTTATTTAAAATTCGATGATTTTATTAAAGAATTAGAGTCCATTAAAAAGTTATTAAAAGAAAAATACCAATCTCTATACCTCACAGAATTAAATGAACTATTACATAAAGCAAGAATATTTGGGTATTATTTTGCCACTTTAGATGTGCGTCAGGATAGCCGAGTACATCATCAAGTTTTTGAAAACATCGTTAAAGGTTGTGCTAAGAATGGCAAAGATATTTTCCCTAAAGATTATTTAAAATTAAGTGTAGTTGATCAAATCAATCACCTATCAACCATTAAGGGTCATATCACTCCTGAAGATTTTAAAGATCAAATGGTTCAGAAAACACTTGGGTCAATTCAAGCCATTAAAACTATACAGAAAAATAATGGAGAGCGCGGAGCCAACCGATATATTATTAGCAATAACCAAAGCGCCTTAAACGTAATGGAGGTGTATGCCATGTTAAAGCTTACTGCTTTTTCTGGTAATATTCCAGTAGATATAGTGCCTTTATTTGAAACTATAGACGACCTTAAACATGCTCACGACATCATGGATGAACTCTATAGCAATCCTCACTATAGAAAGCATATCACACAACGTAACAATAAACAAACCATTATGTTAGGTTTTTCTGACGGCACTAAAGATGGCGGCTATTTTATGGCTAACTGGTCTATCTTTAAGGCCAAAGAAATGTTAACAGCTATTTCTAGAAAACATGGTATAAAGGTGTTATTTTTTGATGGTCGTGGTGGACCACCAGCTCGTGGTGGTGGTAAAACTCATCAATTCTATGCCTCACTCGGGCCAACAATTGAAAATGAAGAAGTTCAACTCACCATTCAAGGTCAAACCATTAGTTCTAATTTCGGAACCGTTGAATCTTCTCAATACAATCTGGAACAACTTATTAGTTCTGGTGTCTCAAATGCGTTTTTTGATACCGCTAAAAACCAGTTTACTGATGAACAGCGTAATATTATGAACGACTTAGCGAATACCAGCTACGAAGCCTATCAAAAATTTAAGAATCATCCTAAATTTTTACCTTACTTAGAACAAATGAGTACCCTTAAATACTATGCCAAAACTAATATTGGTAGTAGACCTTCAAAAAGAAACAAATCTGCAGAACTAAATTTTAGTGATTTAAGGGCGATACCTTTTGTAGGATCTTGGAGCCAATTAAAACAAAACGTGCCTGGTTTTTTTGGAGTGGGTACCGCCTTACAAAAATATGAAGATCAAGGACGTTTTGATGAAGTAGTGTCATTCTACAATCAATCTAAATTCTTTAAAAGTTTGATAGAAAATAGTATGATGGCTATGAAAAAGTCATTTTTCGAACTCACTAGGTATATGGAAAACAATCCTGAATTTGGAGAATTTTGGTCATTAATTTTCGATGAATTTGTGAACACTAAAAGGCTTGTACTTAAATTAGCCAATCAGTCTGAGTTGATGGAGAATTATCCTGTTGGTAAAGCCTCAATAGAAATTAGAGAGTCGATTGTTCTGCCTTTGCTAACCATTCAACAATATGCCTTAAAAAAGGTTCAAGAACTAAGTACTCAAGAAAAAATTGATAAAAAACAAGTTGAAATTTTCGAAAAAATTGTAACCAGATCGTTATTTGGCAATATCAATGCCAGTAGAAATTCTGCCTAAAACACTGATTACCAAATACAGATAACCTTTAATTATATAATATTCTTTGTTTATTTACGTTATACAGAAAATGAAACGATTTAGCTTTTGTATAGTCAATAAAAAAAGGGGAAATGAAAAAGTTAGGTTATCTATGTTTAGTATGGGCGACTACCCTACTAACCATGACATCGTGTTCAACAATTGAAGAATCAAAACAAATTAAAGGCTCTATTGTATTTAATGAAATTGGTTCACATACGTTTAATATCAACGCAGAAAGTATTGAAGCTACCATCACGGTCATTGGCCCAAATGGTGGTGAAAAATTAATTTTTGAGTCGGTTCCAATGTATAGTACTGTAGAATATACTGCTAAAATTGCAGCATTGGGTCATGAATCTAAAACAGCACTTTTTAATAATCTTGTGCCTATGTTTGAAGCCAGTGCTGGAGAATTAAAAGGCAGTGCTTTCAACGATCATGGCAAGATTATTATCGATTGGGTTGGGTTTGATTAAACTACTTTGAGCTATCCTAATGGAATACCTCACTTCTTTAGGCTAATTTTTGCTGATAATTTTTAATTGGTTAGATTTGCCTCATGCAAAAAAAGATTAATATCCAGAATAAAAAAGCTCGCTTTGAATATGAAATTTTGAGCAAATATGTTGCTGGAATTAAACTTAGCGGAACAGAAATTAAATCCATCCGTGAAAGCAAAGCAAGAATTACAGAAAGTTTTTGTGAATTTAATGACAATGGGGAACTATTCGTCATCAATATGTTCATCGAAGAGTATACCCATGCCAGTTTTTACAACCATAGAAGTAAAAGTGAGCGAAAGCTTTTACTCAATAAACAAGAACTTAAGAAATTACAAAAAGAGGTTCAAAATGTTGGCTTAACCATCATTCCTCTAAAGCTGTTTATCACAGAAAAAGGATGGGCCAAATTAGAAATTGCCTTATGTCGCGGTAAAAAGCTATACGACAAAAGAGAAGTTATTAAAGATCGTGATAATAAAAGAGATTTGGCTAGAATTAAAAAGAACTTTTAATGAGAATACAAGATTACCTTACTTTTTTTAGATGGAAAAACATAGTTCTTATCATTCTTATTCAAGTCTCTACCAAATATTTGTTTTTCAAAAACTTCGATCTAAGTACAATTCTTAGCCCTATAAATTTTGCTCTTTTAGTTTTAGCCACAATTGCCATTACCATAGCGGGTTATATTATCAATGACATTAAAGACGTTAGCACCGATCTTGTCAATGCACCTCATCGTGTGTTGGTAACCAAAAAAATAAGTGCAAAAAAAGCCAATCAACTCTATGTAATTATTAATAGCATTGGATTGCTTTTGGCATTTTATCTTAGTTATATTATTGATAAAAATTCTTTTTTCGCCATATTTTTGATAGCTTCTCTCCTACTTTATAGCTATTCGAACAAACTAAAAAGAATGTTTTTAATTGGTAATTTAGCAGTTTCTTTTCTTATTTTTTTATGTGTACTATTGGTACCTATATTCGATATTGTGCCCGTAACAAACCAATTTAATAGATCGAACCAAGTTGAAGTCTTTAGAATTATTTTCATCATTGCTATTTTAGCATTTTGGATTAACTTGATAAGAGAAATTGTTAAAGACATTGAAGATTTAGAAGGCGATCAAAGAACAGGAGCACACACTTTGGCGGTAAAATTAGGTGTAGTTAAAACGAAAAATATACTTTTAATCTTATTGAGTTTATTTATCATTTTTTTATTGGCTTTACTTTATCGATTCTATAATGATATTCAACACTTAACAATCTTGATATATGTAAGTTTAACCTGTATTTTACCATCAATATTGGTGTTCATTAAGTTAAAAAAGGCTAAACAAAAAGAAGATTTTACAATCATCAGCCAATATTTAAAAGCCATTATGCTTTTAGGCATCCTAACACTATGCATCTACTAATGTCTGTAAAATCTAACATTATTTTAGCATCAGGATCGCCAAGAAGGCAAAAATTTTTAACAGAACTTGGTATTCCATTTGAAATAAAACTCAAAGCTATTGATGAAAAATACCCTTTAGATTTAACTGGATCTGATATTACCGATTACTTAGCTCGGTTAAAAGCACAGCCTTTTGCCAACAGTTTAAGTTCTAATGATGTGTTGGTAACTGCAGACACCATTGTTTGGCATAATCACCAAGCCTTAGGTAAGCCTACAAACAAAACAGAAGCTATACAAATGCTACAAAGTTTATCGGGTCAAACTCACGAAGTAATTTCGTCTTTTTGCCTCACTACTGTAGGCCATCAAATTGTTAAAAATCAAACTACAAAAGTTTACTTTAAAACACTAACTAATAATGAAATTGAATACTATGTAGAGCATTATAAGCCCTATGACAAAGCAGGGAGTTACGGTATTCAAGAATGGATTGGGTATATTGCTATAGAGAAAATTGAAGGCTGTTTCTACAACGTTATGGGTTTTCCAATAAAGCTTTTTTATGAAGAATTGATTCGAAGAAACCTTTTATAATATCGAGAAAAGATTTTTCTAAATTACTACTTTACTTCTATATAATTTATATTTTTGCAAAGCCTAAAAACAGGAGATAATTTATATTAAAAGCGTATTAAATGAAAAAATACACGTTTACCGAGAAAAAGGATACTAGATCAGGGTTTGGTGCTGGTTTAACAGAATTAGGTAGATCTAACCC
>JAUIJW010000178.1 GCA_030431085.1 Bacteroidia bacterium | reverse complement strand
AGGTGGTGGTGATACTGGTTCTGATTGTATTGGAACTTCAAATCGACAAGGCGCAAAATCTGTAACTAATTTTGAAATTATGCCTAAACCGCCATTACATAGAAGTCCTAAAACACCTTGGCCTTATTGGCCACTTCAGCTAAAAACTTCAACTTCGCATGAAGAAGGCTGCGAAAGAGACTGGTTGATTAATACCAAGGAGTTCATTACGGATGATAATGGAAATTTAACAGGGCTTAAAACAGTTAAAGTAGAATGGAAAATGGTGCCCGGCGAAAGACCTCAATTGATAGAATTAGAAGGTACCGAAAAAATATGGCCTTGTGATTTAGCCTTACTGGCCCTAGGATTTACAGGGCCAGAAAACACATTGAGTACTCAATTAGGTTTAGAGCTTGATGCAAGAAGCAACTACAAAGCAACCCAATATCAAACTAATGTTCCTAATATCTTTACAGCTGGAGATATGAGACGAGGGCAATCTTTAATCGTATGGGCCATTAGTGAAGGGAGAGAAGCAGATAGAGAAGTTGATATTTTCCTTACGGGAGATAGCACTTTACCGACTAAAGAAAAAGGTGATTTACCTAATATTTAGTAAAACATTAAAGCATTTAAAACTCCAAGACTTTTTCTTGGAGTTTTTTTATGCTTTTAACTTTTATTCTTAAACGTTAAGATTCTCTTTAGATTTCAGGCCTACTTTTACCACATATTAACCAGCAGATGATTATTTAATCAAAGCATAATCATCTAAAAAATAACTAAAACTATAATATTATGAAAAAAGGGATTCTTACAGCCTTAGTAATTTCTTTAGCATTAAGCTCATGTGTTTCTAAAAAGAAATACGTGCAACTAGAACAAGATCTTATTGACACGAAGGGAGAATTGCAACAAACTACATTAGAAAAAGAGGAGTTAGAAACTAAATTTGCCAAAATAGAAAAACGTGTTGACGAGTACAATGGCAAAATTAATTCACTACAAAAAAGCAATGACGAAAAAATGGCCTTTGTTGGTGGGGATGTTACCGTAATCTCTGCTAACATGAAAACCAAATTAAATGAGGTTTTAGCTAAATTACCCGCCGAAGAACTGGCTAACGCTAAGACTTTAAAAGACTCAATGGATATTGCGCTATCTCACAATCTAAAAAAATCAATTTCAGAAAGTGATTTAGAAAAAAATGGCGGTAAAATTGATATCGGCATCGACAAAACTGTTGTGATGATTTCTGTATCTGATAGCTTACTTTTTAGATCGGGCAGTTACAGAGTTAACTCTAAAGCCACCGATTTTCTACAACAACTGGCAGATGTAATTAAATCTGAGCCAAGTATGGACGTGATGATCGAAGGTCATACAGATTCTAAAACTATACATACAGAAACTATTCAAGATAACTGGGATTTAAGTGTAAAACGATCAACAGCCATTGCGAGATTGTTACAAAAAAAATATGATGTAGATCCTTCTAGATTAATACCGGCAGGTAGAAGTAGCTATGTACCTTTAACAGATAACGATACTAAAGAGAATAGAGCAAGAAATAGAAGAACCAACATTATAATTATGCCTAACTTGGATAAGTTTTTTGCACTTTTAGCGGATGAAAATGAAGAAGTAGTTCAGCGATAATAACAACATATTTCTTATCATAAAAAAACCTGAGTTATTAACTCAGGTTTTTTTATGGTTTATTCAGTTATTTACTTAAACATAATTTCTAAATGGTTTCGTTAGATGCCTTCAATTTTTCTGCATTCTCAGCCAATTGCAATTCGTCAATTATTTTTTGTAAATCACCATTAATAATATTATTTAAATCATACAAGGTAAGTCCAATTCTATGTTCCGTAACCCTGCCCTGCGGATAATTATATGTTCTAATCTTAGCCGAACGATCACCAGAAGATACCATACTTTTCCTTTTCTCAGAATCTGCAGCTTGTTTCTTTGCCAATTCAGCTTCATACAATCTTGAGCGTAAGACTTTTAAAGCCTTCTCAAGGTTTTTATGTTGCGACTTTTGATCTTGACAACTTACTATAATACCTGTTGGCTCATGATGTAACTTAATGGCAGAGTAGGTTGTATTAACAGATTGTCCTCCAGGTCCAGTAGACGTGGTTCTTTCAATTCTTACATCTTGCATATCAAGTTCAACATCAAACTCTTCGGCTTCTGGCAAAACCATAACTGTAGCCGCAGAAGTATGTACCCTACCTTGCGTTTCTGTTTGTGGTACCCTTTGTACACGATGTACCCCAGCTTCAAACTTTAAGGTACCATATACATCTTCTCCATTAACCTCAAAAATTATTTCTTTAAATCCACCAGAGGTCCCTTCGTTAAAATCAACAACTGCAACATTCCAACCTTTACCTTCGCAATATTTGGTGTACATTCTATAAAGATCTCCAGCAAAAATACTAGCTTCATCACCGCCCGTTCCTGCTCTTACTTCAACTACTACATTTTTACCATCTTCTGGATCTTTTGGTATCAATAAATAGCGTATATCCTCTTCGAGTTGTTCAATTTTAGAGGTTGATTCTTCCAATTGCATTTTGGCCATTTCAACCATTTCTTCATCAGATCCATCATTAATAATCTCTTTAGCCTCTTCCTGATGTGCCAAAGCTTTTTGATATTCTGCTCCTTTATCTACAATGGTTTTTAAGTCTTTATATTCTTTATTGAGCTTTATATATCTCTTTTGATCTGAAATAATTTCAGGTTGTATAATTAAATCCGACACTTCATCGAATCTCTGTTTTACTATTTGTAGTTTTTCTAGCATACTATCGTTTATAATATGGCAAATTTAATATTTTTTAAGACAAAAATACTCCTTAGAAGATGTAATATAACCTAGAAGGTATCGTTAATTTAATATAATTATAATAAATTTGTAATATCTATATAAAACACTACGAACCATGAAAAAAATATTTTTAAGCTTAGTTGTTCTCGCTTTGGCCTTTGCAAGCTGTGGTAAAGAGAAAGAAACAAAAAAAGCTGTAGAAGAAACTAAAACAGAAGTTAAGCAAGAAGCACAAGAAACTACAAGTGAAGCCAAAGCTGATGATGATTTATATGCACTTGGAGAAAAATTATTTAGTGAAAAGACATGTGTCTCTTGTCATCAAATGGATTCTAAAGTAATAGGCCCATCTATTAAAGAAATCGTAAAAGTTTACGACGATAAAAATGCAGATATTGTTGCCTTTTTAAAGGGTGATAGTGAGGCTATTGTTGATACAGATCCTGGACAAGTTGCTATCATGAAAGCTAATCTCGATGGTTTTGTTAAAGACTTAAGCGATAAAGAATTAAAAGCCTTATCTACCTATATGAAACAAGCCAAGTAATAACGCTTTATGTTTTAAAAAAATCAAATCCTCTTAATAATTTAAGAGGATTTTTATTTTGTATTATATTGCATATTTTGAAGTTATATCTGCTAAAACAAACCTAAAAGTGAGTAAAAAAATTGGACTTAAAGAGTCTATTTCCATTGGCATAGGTGGAATGGTAGGTGGCGGCATATTTGCCGTTCTTGGACTAGCTGTAACCTTGGCTCAAGGTGGCACACCATTAGCATTTCTAATCGCTGGATGTTTAACTTTAATCACTTCATACAGCTATTCAAAACTATCCTTAAAGTATCCAGATAAAGGTGGAACAGTACGCTTTATAAATCAAGGGTTTGGTAAAACTATATTTAGCGGTGGACTTAATAATTTACTTTGGATAAGTTATATTATTATGCTGTCTCTGTATGCTACAGCATTTGGATCATATGCCACCAACCTATATCAAATTGTTAACAAGCCCATTGACTTTCACCTCTATACCTCTGCAATTATTATTTTTGCAACCGCTATAAATTACTATAGTATTAAAGTGGTTAGCGCTATAGAATCTTATGCCGTTATCATTAAATTAATTATTTTATTACTATTTATTATTGTTGGTTTGTATGGACTGATTGATAACCCAAACCTTTCACAACTATCAATAAAACATTGGCAAGAACCCATTAAGCTCATTACAGGAGGCATGGTTATTTTTGTTGCCTATGAGGGTTTCGAACTTATTGCCAATACATCTCCAGACATAAAGAATCCGATAAAAAATATACCTAAGGCCTACTTCTATTCAGTAATATTTGTGATCTTATTATATATCACCATTGCTTTAGTAACAGTAGGTTCTTTGCCTTTTAAAGAAATTGCTATTGCCCAAGATTATGTACTGGCAGAAGCTGCTAAACCATTATTAGGCCATTTAGGTTTTATCATTATTACCATTGCCGCACTTATTTCTACTTTTTCTGCAATTAATGCCTCTCTCTATGGCGGTAGTAGAGTAAGCTATGAAATAGCACAAGATGATGAACTACCCCACCACCTTACAAGTACTTTATGGAACCAACCAATCGGTTTATTTATCACTGCTATAGCTACGTTACTTTTGGCTAACACTTTAAACTTAGAAAGTATTTCTACAGCTGGCAGTGTTGGCTTTTTACTGATTTTTGCCATGGTGAACTATGTAGGTTATAAGCTTTATGATAAAATTAATGGTAACAAAATAATCCACTTTACAGGTTTTTTTCTCTGCTTGTGTGCCTTTATTATTTTAATTATTCAACAATACAATTCGAATAAAGCAGGAATAATGGTTGCTATTTCTATGATAGTTTTGTGTTTTATTTTAGAATGGCTTTACAAAAAAAACGAACTTAAATCATAGCATATACTCCATAAAAAAACTCAGATAGGTTTGACCTAACTGAGTTTTAAAACAAAATACCCTTTATTTTTTATTAACCTAAAAAAGGATATCTATAATCTGTTGGTGGTACAAAAGTTTCTTTAATTGTTCTATTAGAAACCCAACGTAATAAGTTCCATACAGAACCTGCTTTATCATTTGTTCCTGAACCTCTAGCACCTCCAAAAGGTTGTTGACCCACTACCGCGCCTGTAGGTTTATCATTAATATAGAAATTACC
>JAUIJW010000177.1 GCA_030431085.1 Bacteroidia bacterium | reverse complement strand
CGTGCAAATTTTATCTTCTTAAGTAAAGTTGGATATTTTGATACCACCTGCTTCTATAGAATTGTTCCAGACTTCATCATTCAAGGTGGTGATTCTGAGCGCCCTAAAACTTTAAGGTATAGAAACCGATATAGCAATTATCGTATTCCTGCAGAATTCAACCCAAATTTAAAGCACCAACATGGGGCTGTGGCCGCTGCTAGAGATTGGGAAAATAACCCTAGTAAAGCCTCTAACCCATTTGAGTTTTACATTATCCAAAATCAAAATGGTGCACACCATTTAGACGGAGAACATACGGTATTCGGCCAAGTTGTCTCTGGATTTTCTACCATTGATAAGATTTCAAAACTTAAAGCAGGTAATGATGAATGGCCTTTAGATGATGTATTTATTAAAATAGAAATCTTGAACTAAATAGACCTCTAATTTAATTGATTATTGCTCTCGCAAAACGTATATTTGCCATCTAATTTTTGACGATGGATTTTTTAGAGGAAATTAAAAGAAGACGAACTTTTGGTATTATTTCACACCCAGATGCAGGTAAAACCACTTTAACAGAAAAACTTTTGCTATTTGGTGGTGCCATACAAGAAGCTGGTGCAGTAAAAAATAATAAAATCAAGAAAGGAGCTACTTCAGATTTTATGGAAATCGAACGTCAACGTGGTATTTCTGTAGCAACTTCAGTATTAGCATTTAATTACCAAGGTAAAAAGATTAATATTTTAGATACTCCTGGACACAAAGATTTTGCTGAAGATACTTTTAGAACCTTAACGGCTGTAGACAGCGTTATCGTTGTGATAGATGTTGCTAAAGGGGTTGAAGAACAAACCGAGAAACTGGTTGAAGTCTGTAGAATGCGAAATATCCCTATGATTGTATTCATTAATAAATTAGATCGTGAAGGTAAAGATGCGTTTGATTTATTAGATGAAGTAGAACAAAAATTAAAATTAAAAGTAGTACCCCTTAGTTTTCCTATTGGTATGGGTTACGATTTTAAGGGAATTTACAATATCTGGGCAAAAAAAATCAATCTATTTTCAGGGGAAGCTAAACAAACCGTATCTGAAGGTGTTGAATTTACAGATGTTGACAACCCCGAATTAGATGACATTGTAGGTGAAAAAGCGGCTAACACTTTACGTGAAGAACTAGAACTCGTTAGAGAGGTTTACCCCGATTTTAACCAAGAAAAATATTTAAAAGGTGAAGAACAACCGGTGTTTTTTGGCTCTGCTTTAAATAATTTTGGGGTTAAAGAATTACTCGATTGTTTTATCGATATAGCACCAACACCACAGCCAAAAATGTCAGACACACGACTGGTAGACTCTAAAGAAAAGAAGTTCACTGGTTTTGTATTTAAAATTCATGCCAATATGGATCCGAAACATAGAGATCGTTTGGCATTTGTAAAGATAGTTTCAGGAATTTTTAAAAGAAACACCAATTATTTGCACGTTAAAATGGGTAAAAAAATGAAGTTCTCAAGTCCAAATGCTTTTTTTGCAGAAAAAAAAGAAATTGTAGATGAGTCTTTCCCTGGCGACATTGTTGGTTTACACGATACAGGTAATTTTAAAATAGGTGATACTTTAACAGAAGGTGAAATATTAGAATTTAAAGGCATTCCTAGTTTTTCTCCAGAACATTTTCGCTATGTTAATAATGCAGACCCTATGAAATCTAAACAATTGTCTAAAGGTTTAGACCAATTAATGGATGAAGGAGTAGCCCAGCTATTTACAATTGATATGAACGGTAGAAAAGTCATCGGTACAGTAGGAGCTTTACAGTTTGAGGTTATTCAATATCGTTTAGAACATGAATATGGTGCCAAGTGCGCCTATGAAAATTTAAATGTACATAAAGCCTGTTGGGTTGAAGCAGAAGACCCTAACAACGATGAATTTAAGGAGTTTAAACGTGTAAAACAGCGTTACCTTGCTAAAGACAAGAAAGGACAGCTGGTATTTTTAGCAGATTCTGCTTTTACCGTGCAAATGACTCAAAGCAAATACCCAACCGTAAAATTGCATTTTGTAAGTGAGTTTAAATAAGCCAATTGATATTGTAATTTTAACAGAACAGCGTTATGTAAATCCTTCTGTTCAAAATGAGTATGTTAAAAATGTACTTACTGAAGACACCTTGGTACTAAACGCCCTAATACAAGAAGGGCTTACTGTAAAACGATTGTCTTGGGATGATCCTAATTTTGATTGGTGTACTACAGAATTTGTGCTATTTAGAACAACCTGGGATTATTTTGATAGATTCAATGAGTTTTCGGTTTGGCTAAACATGGTCTCGAAAAAAACTAAATTACTGAATACCTCAAACATTATTCATTGGAATATCGATAAACATTATTTACGTGACTTAAGTCTAAAGGGAATTCGCACCATCCCCACTGAATATATCCCTCAACACTCTAGCTATTCGATGTCTCACATTTTGCAGAATAACAATTGGAGCGAGGCCATTTTAAAACCGTGCATTTCTGGTGGAGCATATCGCACTTTTAGAATTAATCAAAAAAATTTAGAAGTGGTAGAGCAAGAATTTAAGCATATCATTAAAGAACAAGATATGATGCTTCAGCCCTTTCAACAGAATATCCTTCAACAAGGAGAAATCTCATTAGTAGTTATCGATGGCAAGTTTACACATGCCGTTCTTAAAAAAGCAAAATCTGGTGATTATAGAGTGCAAGACGATTATGGTGGCACTGTACATCATTATACACCAACAGCTGAAGAAATCGCTTTCGCGGAAAAAACCATTATGGCATGTCCAGAAAAGCCTATCTATGCCAGAGTAGACTTGGTTAAAGATAATCAAGGTGAAACAGCTTTGATTGAACTCGAATTAATTGAACCGGAATTGTGGTTTAGAAAAAATACGAAAGCATCAAATCAACTTGCACAAGCAATCAAAGGTTTAGCCTAATCAATGGTGAATTTTTCAACCATTCCTAAAGCACCATAATTTTCAGCTATCCAAGCGTAATTTCCTTGTTCTAAATGAATCGTAAAATATGCTGTATGCCCTATGGGCATTTCTTGAGTGCCACCTAATAGTTGTACTGGAGCTTTGGGTTGCATTCCTTCCACATTCATCCAATTCAACCAATCCATTACTTTGTTTAAATCAGTATTTTCTTCTAATTTAATCAAGTGCACGTCATTCCCTAGCCCAGCTTCTGGCTGTTCTTTAAAATTAACTTTTATAATGTTTTCACCTTTCCGTAAGTTACCTTTGATTTGGTATTTATGATTGGTAATTTCTATAGAATAATTAGAAGTAGGTTCAATAGTTTCCGTTTTATTTTCAGACACCATTAATTGTTTTGTCATCCCTAAAATACTATGAAAAACACCTTTTTCCTTTATATAACATTCTACTATGTATTTACCTGGATCGAGATATATAGTATTATTTGCGGTTAGCTTAGGCGAAACAACACCACATCCACCCATTGCACTTACAGAGGTAAAATAATATGTAGGTATTAGTTCTCCAAGTAATTTAACAGCTCTCTCTATAGATACACCATTATTCAAAGAGTCAAGTACAATCTGAAATGGTTTTCCTACATCACGTTGATATTGCCCAAAGGTAAGGGTATCTGGTACTTTAAAAAATAAATAAAAATGTTCGGCATGCCCCTCATTTTTAAATTGGATGTTATTCCATCCAGAATTTATAGTGTCTGGCATATGAAATTTAAAATCTTTAGCAACAATTTGTACAAATTCATCATGCTCAGTTTTGGTAGAGTGTTGCTCCTTTGCAGTTTCCTTCTTACATGAAATAAAGCACAGAAAGATTAGCATTACAATCAGGTAATTTTTCATGGCTAGTAGTTTAAAATTAATATTACTGATTTTGGATGCAGTATTGCAAATGTACGAAAATCACACTAACTATCTAAATATAAACACTTAAGGTTAGAACAATCATAATGAAAACCATTAGTATCAACACCAGAGGCATTACAAATTTTAACCATTTATCATAACCCACTTTAACCATCGTTAATGAAGCTAGAATTAAACCTGTGGGGTTGATAAACGCAAATAAACCTTGGCCATATTGATAGGCATTTACAATTAATTCTCTACCTATACCAACACCATCTGCTAAAGGCGACATAATGGGCATTGTTAGTACAGCCATACCAGATGAAGAAGGTATAAAAAAAGATAATCCTGCATAAATATAAAACATCACATTGATAAAAAGGCCTTTATTCATTCCATCGGTTAAATGGCTAGCATAATACAAAATAGTATCACTAATAAACCCATCGTCCATTAAAATGGTAATACCTCTAGCCAAACCAATAATAAAGGCAACGCTTAATAAATCTTTAGCACCATTCATGAATTGATCTACAAAAACATCCTCTTTAATTTTTGCAATAATTGCTATAATAATAGCACCTACCAAAAAAATAGTGGTCATTTCTAAAAACCACCAATCTAACTGTGAAACGCCAAAAATCATCACCAAAAAACACAAAACAAATACTGTTAAAATAAGAATGGTTCTATAAGTAAACTTTACCTTTATATCTGACACTTGATGTAAAAACATCTGTTCAATTTCTTCTTTTTGACTGAATATTAAGGAATTGGAGGGATCTTTTTTTACTTTTTCAGCATATCTTATTATGTATATTATACAAATTATCAATCCAAAAACTAACATCATCAACCTACCATATATACCATCTGTCCAATTTATTCCAGCGGCATCAGAAGCTATAATGGTACTAAAAGGGTTTACGGTAGAGGCCATAGTTCCAATAGATGACCCAATGTAGATGCAAGCCAATGCTACCATAGCATCGTACTTGGCAGCTAAAAAAACTGGAATCAATATGGGATAAAACGCAATGGTTTCTTCTGCTAACCCAAAAGTAGTTCCACCAACAGCAATTAAAGTGGTTATTATTACCACTAGCATAGCTTCTTTACCATTTAACATCTTGGCTAAAGCCTGAATACCGGCATC
>JAUIJW010000176.1 GCA_030431085.1 Bacteroidia bacterium | reverse complement strand
CTTCTATAATTAGTTTCTAAATTATTAACCCATTTTGAAACCACAAACGGATTTCCTTCTCCCTCATTTAAATTATCATTCGCCAAAGCAATAAACTGCTCTGCTTTTCCTCCGCGCCAGCGATAAATCGCTTGTTTCGCATCTCCTACTAACAAAGCGCTTGAATCTATTTCGGCTAAAGCATTATCAATTAATGGTATAAGATTTTGCCATTGTAAAACAGAGGTGTCTTGCATTTCATCAATAAAAAAATGTTGAAATTTTTCACCTATTTTTTCATAAATAAAAGCCGCTGGCTGATCTATTAAATAGCTACTTATCAACTGATTAAACTCTGCATTAAACATAATATTATGCTCTACTTTAATATCGTCAAGTATTTTAGCAATTGAGCTTAAAAGTGTAACCGGTATAATTTGTTTTAGAATTAATTCTGCTAAATAATATGAGGTGAAATCCTTATCGAAGACATATCTTGCTTCTTCAAACAAGGCAGTTAAACTATCTGTTAAACTATCTATGGTTGAGATTATAGTGGCGTTTGTTTTTTTCTTAGACTTAGAATACAACACACCACTTGCTATATTTTTAGCTAATCTTCCTTCAAAGTTGATTTTTCTAAGTTCTTTAGGCTCCCCAACAATAAGTTTATTAAAAAATTTGGGAAGTTCGCTGTGTGGAAAAAAATTGTGTGGTACCGCATTCTGATCTATCAGTAATAACCCTTTTTCTCCAATAACTCTAATCTTATCCGTAAAATATTTTTGCCGGCCTTTAAGAATTTGCTGCAATGCCAAAAAATCGTCTATAGATTTATCTTGCATATATTGAACACCTCTTAAATCATTTTCATTCAACAACATATCGGCTATTTCTAGCAGTTCTCTGGTAATATCCCAAGATTTATCCTCTAGCGTTTTTTCTTTAGCAAACCGAAGCATAATTGGAGTAAGTTTGGCATCAATACCTATCTTGGCAATTAACCGGTCAACCGCTTCCGTTAAAAGTTCCTGAGGTTGTAGAACCACCTCAAAATCGGTAGCTATGTTTAAATCATGAGCAAACGATTTAACCAACTTATTTGTAAAACTATCAATTGTACTTATATGAAAAGCAGCATAATTCTGTAAAATAGCATTTAAAATTTGGTTGGCTTTTTTACGAACATCTTCGGTACTTAAATTTAATTCGTTTTGCAGATCAAGATACATGTCTGTTTTGTCATCATCAGATCTAACATTAGAAAAAGACACCAAATTATGGAGTATTCTTTCCTTCATTTCAAGGGCAGCCTTATTTGTAAAAGTCATTGCCAAAACTTTTTTAAAATGATGAGGCGATTGATGCTGTAAAAGAATTTTTAAATACGCTTTAACTAACGTAAATGTTTTACCACTACCTGCAGAGGCATTATAGACTTGAAATGTAGAAATCTGCGACAAATTAAAGCACTTTGTAAAGAGAAATTATCTTCACCAATTTTACGAAAATTATTACGTAAAAAATAGAAATTCATAAGGTATTTATTCTATTTGTTGAAATATTTTAGTAGTATTACATGCGCTAAAAACACCTAGCCAACCTTACACTAAATTTTTTAGTCATGCTTAGTCATATCGCTGTTTCGAAAAAACAAAAGATAATCAATTACGTCTTATTTGTTTTGTTTTTACTATTTGCTATTGTTCAATTGAATGATCCAGATCCGGCACTTTGGTGTATGATATACGGCACGGTATCTGCTTTATTTTTATTAGCCAATTTTAAAAAAATACCTCGCCTATTGCTCTATACCCTGATGGTTACTTTTTTGGCTTTTGCGTTATATCATTTTTCGTACTTTATGGACTGGATAGAAATAGACCACAAAGAAGAATTATTTGGTGAAATGGTCTACGAAAAACCATACCTGGAAGGCACCAGAGAATTTTTAGGACTCATTATTTGTGCCGCAGGATTGTATTATATCATTAAATCTCAACACAAAACAGCTCAAAAATGATTGATTTAAAACTACAGCTTAAATTTAAAGAGATTGCGTTAAGTAAGCTTAATCCTCAAGAAAAAGATTGGTTATGTGGTAAACTTGAAGTACTACAAGAGGTTACCAATTATTCAAAATTCGGTACATTTTTTAGTCTAGCCACTCGAAAAATCTCTACAGAAATACCAGAATTCAATGAATACGAGCTTTATAGCTTAAATCAAATTTATCCGGGGTTTGATAAAACTCAATGGACTAAAGTAGACCTTGCCCGCACCCTGTTGATGATGTCTTTAAACCCTAAGTATAATCAAAATATTATACGCTCTTTTTTCGAAGCATCTGAAATGAATGAACAAATTTCATTATATAAAGGCTTATATTTGCTTGATAATGCTAAAGATTTTACTTGGCTAGTTGAAGAAGGAATTCGCACCAACATGACCAATGTATTTCATGCCATAGCAGCTGGTAATCCTTTTGCCAATACATATTTAGATGAAGATGCTTGGAACCAACTTATTCTAAAATTGTTTTTCATGAATGAACCCTTATATAAAGTTCAATTTGTAGATGATGGCAAAAATGAAAAACTTGGTAATATGTTGCAAGAGTTTGTTAAAGAACGTTGGTCTGCTCATAGAGAGGTTTCTCCTGAGATTTGGAGAATGATCGACGGCTATCTCGATAAAGATCTTAAATCGCTCATTGCGCAAAAAACCTTAGATGGCTTAGAAAAAAAAGCCATTGATTATATTCTAGAAAATCGTTCAAAACAAACCCAAGAATTTTGGGATACATTAGGTAAATCCATAAACAAATAATACTATGCAATTTATAGATCCACATATCCATATGGTATCAAGAACCACCAACGATTACGAAGCCATGCGCAAAGCAGGTATTGTAGCAGTTATTGAGCCTGCCTTTTGGCTAGGTCAAGCCAGAACTTCTGTTGGTTCGTTTAAAGATTATTTTAGCATGCTTGTAGGCTGGGAAAGATTTAGAGCTTCTCAATTTGGCATTAAACATTACTGCACTATAGGTTTAAATTCTAAAGAAGCTAACAATGAAAAATTAGCAGAAGAAGTTATAGAAATTCTTCCTCAATTTTTAGCAAAAGAAGGGGTTGTTGCAGTAGGAGAAATTGGCTACGATGATCAATCTAAAGCAGAAGACAAATACTTTAGACAACAACTAGAGTTGGCCAAAGAATTCGATCTTCCAGTTATGGTACACACACCTCATCGTGACAAAAAAAATGGTACCATCAAAAGTATGGATGTTATTGAAGAACATGGTATTCCTCCACATTTAGTGGTGATTGATCACAACAATGAGGAAACCGTTAAATCTGTATTAGACAGAGGATATTATGCCGGCTTTACTATTTACCCAAAAACCAAAATGAGTAAAAAACGAATGGTCGCTGTAGTAAAACAATACGGTTCAGAGCGAATTATTGTTGATAGTTCTGCAGATTGGGGTGTTAGCGATCCTCTATCTGTGCCCAAAACAGCAGCTTTAATGAGAAAAAAGGGTGTGCCAGAAAAAGACATATTTCTTACCTGTTACCAAAATGCCTTAACCATTTATGGGCAAAGTGGTCAGTTTAACGAATCTGATTGGCATCAAGATCTTCATGTGAACAGAGCCGATCGCCATGAGGGCAACACCATTCTTAGAGGTCAAACTCCAGAAGAAATAAGCTATAAACAACAATCGTAAAGTATCAAAATCATGAAGTGGCATGCTTTGCTTTTATTGATACGTCCGGCCAATGTCATTACCGCTATAGCTGATGTACTTGCTGGAATTGCCATATCTGGTATCTTACTTCATGCAACAAACATAGAAATCATTTACCCAAAGATGGTTTATCTAATTGTAGCGACTATCGGATTATACGGTGGCGGCATTGTTTTTAATGATATATTCGACCTTGATTCTGATCATATTCACCGTCCTGAACGTGTTTTACCAAGCGGTAAAATTTCAAAAAACCAAGCCATAGCGTTTGGCGTTGTTTTACTGATTTTAGGTATAACCTGCGCTTTTTTATGTACGCCACTTAGTGGTTTTATTGCTATAAATATTGCGTTATGTGCGTTGATTTATGATAAATGGGCCAAACATCATCAAATTTTAGGCCCACTATTTATGGGAGCTTGTAGAGGACTAAACCTTATACTTGGTATGACCATCATTGCACCGCTCAACCCAAAATTCTTTTTTATTGGTCTTTTA
Organism: Bacteroidia bacterium; assembly: GCA_030431085.1. Classification (GTDB taxonomy): domain Bacteria; phylum Bacteroidota; class Bacteroidia; order Flavobacteriales; family Flavobacteriaceae; genus Lutimonas. The sequence continues at coordinate 810 of JAUIJW010000176.1, read as the reverse complement.
CCATTAATTTTTATAGCAGCCATTACTTTAACTGCACAAAAAGAATCTAAGGGTAACAATAAAAAATCTATTTACCTAGCCATGCTTTTAGATTTTAGTATTGTCATCGGATTTGTATTACTGTGGAAATACTTCGATTTTTCATTTACTAAAGGATTTATTTTTATTGCCTTTTGGTACGGTATGAACTTATTGGCCAAGTGGCGTGCTATTAGGGTGAATACCCCACAAAATATTATGCGCGCAGTTAAAATTGGCATCCTTTCTTTAATCCCCCTTAATGCTAGTTATACAGCCGGATTCAGCCATATAATCTTTGCCATAATTGTGCTAAGCCTTTTGCCACTATCTTTATATTTGTCTAAAAAATTTCCCGTAACCTAAGACTTCTCATTCGATTAAAACAATGATTAATGTATAAGCCTAAAAAAATAAAACAAGAGTTTGACGTAAAATTTAATTTCGATTTACACTTTACATCTCATGTGTTTTCGCAAAACAACAATCTCTTTGCTAACTTGATTAATCATCAAGCCAACAAGCCTAAAGTTTTATTTATTATTGATAGTGAAGTTGCCGCCAAGCATCAAGAACTAAAACACCAAATTATTCAATATGGAAAGACTCATCATCATACCTTTAACCTTGTTAATGATTTAGTGATTGTTCCTGGGGGCGAAGTATCTAAAAACCAAGATCACTTAATCAATACTATTCTTGAAAAAGTAAATCTACACGGTATAGATAGACATTCTTATATTACAGCCATTGGTGGCGGTGCTGTATTAGACGCTGTTGGATACGCAGCTG
>JAUIJW010000175.1 GCA_030431085.1 Bacteroidia bacterium | reverse complement strand
AATAGACAATATCATGACTTTTACGAATAGAATTAACAGGGCTAAAACAGCAATAATATTATTGTTGATGGTACCACTATCCATATTCGCACAAGATTGGGAACTTATATGGTTTGATGAATTTGTGCAAGATGGATGGCCAGACGATAAAAAATGGAGTTATGAAACAGGAATGATTAGAAATCAAGAAGCACAATACTATACGGTTAAAAGAAGAGAGAATGCGAGAGTTCAAGATGGCCTATTAATTATTGAGGCGCGTAAAGAAAATTATAAAAATGCCAAGTATACCTCAGCCAGTTTAACGACTAATAAAAAGAAGCACTTTTTATATGGTAAAATTGAGGTAAGGGCAAAAGTGCCAGCAGGTGTGGGGACTTGGCCAGCCATATGGATGCTTGGAGAAAACATTAAAGAAGTAGGTTGGCCATTATGTGGTGAGATAGATATTTTAGAGAACGTAGGTTACGATCCAGATGTAGTGCATGCCAATGTGCACACCAAAGACTTTAACCATACACTAAAAACAAATAAGGGTAACAGTATAACTATAGAGAATCTAAAAAACGATTTTCATGTCTATAGTATTGAGTGGTCCAAAGATAAAATCGATTTTTTTATAGATGAGTGTAAATATTTCACTTTTATCAATGAATACCCTAATCAACCAGAAAAGTGGCCCTTTAACCAGCCTCATTATCTAATATTAAATTTAGCTATTGGAGGAACATGGGGAGGAGAGCAAGGTATTGATAATAAAAAGTTTCCACATCTATTTCTAATTGATTATGTAAGAGTTTATCAAAAACAATAAAGTGTAATTATAAGTAATGAAAAAAACTGTCTCGTCCTAAAATATGGCTACAGGTTAATAATTGTTTTTAAGCTGCATTTTGATACACATAATTAGGTGTTTTAAAATCTAAAGATAAGTGTAATCTTATTTCATTGTATAATTTGATGGCACTTTTTGTTGCCCTTTTGGCATGTGCCGTATTATCAAAGGTTTGATCGAGATAAAATTCATCTTTTAGAATGCCGTTTACTCGCTCTGCTAACGCGTTTTCATAACAATGGTTGTCTTCTGTCATGCTAATAGCTATTTTATTTCTTTTGAGTATTTGTGTGTACACATTACTGCAATATTGTATTCCTCTGTCTGAGTGGTGGATAAGTCCTTTAACGCCTTTGGCATGATATAAAGCCTTATTTAGAGCTCTTACACAGCCTTTTAGTTCCAGACTATCACTTAAGTCGTAACCCACTATTTTTCTAGAATACATGTCTGTTATAAGTGCCAAGTAACAAAACCCTCTTACAGTTCTAATGTAGGTAATATCGCTCACCCAAACTTGGTTAGGTCTAGTCACATCAACATCTTTAATAATGTTTTTATATTTATAAAACCTATGCAATGAGTTGGTTGTTCTAGAGCTATATTTCTTTCTAAGAGTTAGCATATTGTGTTTTCTAAGGACATTAAATAAAGTATCTCTACCGACTTTAAGATTGGCGCTTGCAAACTCATCATTTAAAGATTTTTTGAGTTTACGAACACCTTCTCTAGGCAAGGATTTACGTTTTTGTCGCACTATTTTGATAATCTGCTGTTCAAGTTTCAAGCGTTTATCTGCTCTTATTTTATATTTGTAATAGGCATCGCGCTTAAGACCAAAACAACTAGTAATAGTAGATAAAGACACAAATCCTTTAGACCTCTCTTTAGCCTTTATTAACGCTCTATACTTAGCTTTTTTTTTAGTTCAGCAACTGATTTATAGCCCAGATCCTCTGCTGCTACTTCTAGGTAAGAATCTAATACCATGGCATCTAAATCCTTTTTAAGAAGTAATTTCTTGAGTTGTTTGATTTCCTTTTGAAGGGCTTTAATTCGTGTGATTTCGTCTTTGGTTTCCACTTTAATTCTGGTGTTCATGAGGTCTTTACGGTTGTACTTTCTAATCCATTCATTAATGGTTGTAGGATTAATTCCATAAGCTTTACCGAGTTGACTTTTGTTTAGTTTTCCGGTGGTAAGTTCGTCTAAAATTTTCAATTTGAAAGGTTCTGAATACCGTCTGATGACTTTGTCATTTTTATACATAATGTTTAAAATTATGTAGCCTTTATTCAGGACGGGTCAAACAAATAAACAACGTAAGTCTACTTTATTATTTACGGGCTTACTGTTAATGACTTTTTGTTGGGGACAACATCAATTAAGGGCGCAAAATACAGCACCAAACATTATTATTTTTATTGCAGATGATGTAAGTTGGGATGATTTTGGCTGTTACGGTAATCCTGATGTTCAAACTCCAAATATTGATCGTTTGGCCAATTCTGGATTGAAATTCGAAAATTTCTATCTAACAGCAAGCTCTTGCAGTCCAAGCCGTAATAGTATTATCACAGGGAGATACCCTATTCCCAAAAGAAAATTATATCTCTGAAAACATTAAACTTAATCTTGGTGTAACTGTTACAAGCATTAACCGTGAGGAAAAAAGTATTACACTGAATAATGACGTTACCCAATTGTATGATAAGCTTGTGATTGCTACAGGAGCCAGTCCATTGATACCTGCAATAAAAGGAATATCTACCACTAAAAATGTATTTTCAATGCGCACAGCAGAAGATACATTCAATATCAAAAAAGCATTTAAAACTTCAAATAAAAAGCGTGTAGTTGTTATTGGTGGAGGGTACATAGGTTTAGAAACGGCAGCTTCTCTCAATAAATTAGGAGCAAATGTAACAATTTTAGAACGGGAAAATCGTCTTTTAGCAAGAGTAACAGCACCTGTGATGTCTGAGTTTTTCACAAAGTTACATGAAGACAATAAGGTGAAAATATTTACTAATAAAGATGTAATTTCTATTGAGAATCACGAAGATGGCTCACACATTCGGTGTAAAGACCATTCAATATACAAGGCAGATCTTATTGTTGTGGGTGTGGGTGTTAAAGTGAATACAGAGCTAGCTCAAGATGCTGGCTTACAAATTGATAATGGTATTATGGTTGATAAAACAACCAAGACTAATGATGATCATATCTATGCCATTGGTGATTGCACTTGTCATTACAACCCGCATTACAATATTCATGTAAGGTTAGAGTCGGTGCAAAATGCGGTGGATCAAGCCAAAGTTGCGGCTAAAGCTATATGCGGCCAAAATCAGGTGATTTATGATAGTATTCCATGGTTTTGGTCTGACCAATTTAATGTTAAACTTCAAATGGTAGGCCTTTCCAATGGTTACAATAACATCATTTTAAGGCAAGAAATCTTAGACAATAGTTTCTCTATTTGGTATTTTAAAGATGATGAATTACTGGCTGTTGATGCTGTTAATAATGCAAAGGCCTATATACTAGGTGGTCGTTTTATTGAAAATAGACAATCTATAGATAAAAATAAATTAAGAGATACTACAATTCCTATAAAACCAAATAGCTTTATTAAACGCTAATTATTTAAATATATGTATATGGTTATTTCGTATCTTATTTTTATCAATAAGGATATATCAGTCTTTCAATAATTTTATTACCGATGTTAATATTAGATTTAACTTTGTAGTTGGCTGGGTAGATTTTAATTCTACTTATAAAGATATTGATTAAGTCTTTATATTTTTTGATTATATAATCGTGCATAAATTCATGTGCAGTTATATGTGTAATTGTGTTTGATTCCATAAAAAAAGTCTTAATTACACATGCTAACTTACTGGTAATAAGACTTTTATATTGTAGCGAGAAGCAGAATCGAACTGCCGACCTCCGGGTTATGAATCCGACGCTCTAACCATCTGAGCTATCTCGCCATTTTTCGGTGTGCAAATATAAAAACAAATTCAATTGTTACAAGTTTTAGGGCCTAAAAAAATGCTAAAAAATATTTTTTTTTAATAAAAGATATTATCTATATTGCCCAATCAAATAATCAATCGTAATGTCTGACAAAGTAAAATTCGAGTTAGAATTTCCTATACATGCTTCACCAAGCTTTTTATTTCAATATCTATCTACACCAGATTCTCTAGGAGAATGGTTTGCAGATAATGTCAATTCTAGGGGTAAAATATTTACTTTTATTTGGGATGATTCTGAAGAAGTTGCAGAAAGAATTTCGCAAAAATCAGACCAAAGTATAAGATTCAAGTGGGTAGAGGATGATGATCCTGATGCGTATTTCGAATTTAGAATTCAGGTTGATGCCTTAACCAAAGATGTATCGTTATTGGTTGTTGATTTTGCAGAAGAAGATGAAATTGATGAATCTAAAATGTTTTGGGAAAATCAAATTGGAGAATTAAAACATATTATTGGAGCCTAAAATTTAATATAGAAAAAACTATAGCCTTGAATTAATTTTCAAGGCTTTTTTTATATTACTTTTACACAAAAAATAGCACTATGTTTTTAAATAAAAACGGAGAAGTGACCCCCTTAGATTTAGCTGGTATAACTAGTGAGAATAGAGCATTTAAATATGGTGACGCTGTTTTTGACACCTTAAAGTATACCCCTGAAGGTATTGAGTTTATTGAAGATCATTACTTTAGATTAATGTCTTCTTTAAGAATGCTCCGTATGAAAATACCCATGGATTTTACCCTTTCTTTTTACGAAGAAGAAATTTTAAAACTTATTGAGGCTCATAAATTAGAAGAGCAGGTGGCTAGAATTCGTGTGACTGTATCTAGAAAAGGCGGTGGATTATATACGCCAAATACCAACGAAATAGATTATTTTATCGAGGCGAAACCATTGAGTTTATTGAATAATACTGAAAACTATACTATTGAGTTGTTTAAAGATTACCCCATTCATCAAAACATACTTTTCCTAAAAATTATTGACCATCAATGGAAAATGAACAAGCAGTAGTGGAAGCCCTTCGACGGGGCGATAAGCAAGCATTGGGGCAAGTGTTCGACCAGTTTGGCCCCGCTTTTTTTGGTATAGCAGTTCGGCTTACAGAATCAGAACAAAGGGCCAGTGAAGTGATGCAGAATGCTTTTCAGCAAATGGTCGTACAGGCTGGTGAGTTCGACAGCAATAAAAATGACTTGTTTTTTTAAATATATTTTTTC
>JAUIJW010000174.1 GCA_030431085.1 Bacteroidia bacterium | reverse complement strand
AAGTCGCTACTATTTTTACTTACAGCGTAAGCATCTTGCAATTTATTAGATAAATACTGAATAGGTGCAGAATTAGGCTCTAAATTTAAATCTCCCATTAATACAAATGGGTGAATTTCATTGTTGAATTGATTGATTTTATCCAAAATCAATTTTACACTATTCTTTCTTGCTTCTTTCCCTATATGGTCAAAATGTGTATTAGCCACCAAGAATTGTTGCCTTGAGTTTTTGTCTTTTAATAGAGCTAACGTACAAATGCGTTCCATCGCAGCATCCCACCCTACAGATACTTGCTCTGGTGTTTGAGATAGCCAAAACGTATTAGATAATTCTACACTGAATTTATCAGAATTGTAAAAAATCGCCGAATACTCTCCTTTTTCTAAACCATCATTACGCCCAACCCCAACATATTTATAATTTGGTAATTGTTGACTTAAATCGTCTATTTGATGATTTAAAGCCTCTTGTACACCAAATACATCTGGATTAACATGTTTAATTTGATCTATTAAATAAGAACTTCTATTAGACCAAGCGTTCATACCATCCTCTGGATTATCATACCTAATATTATAAGTCATGAGGGTATAATTTTGAGCCTGACTTATTAAGCCTAACATCAAAAAAAGTGTCATAAATAGGCTTTTTATATACATAGTGAATAATTTATTTATCATAAGTTAAATAGGCAGAAACCAACCAGTGATTAAGTTTTTTCTCTGTAGCCTGAGTGGCAGGAATTGAAATTTTAAGTTGATGTTTTCCTGACTTTAGATTACCCAAATCTATCAATATCGGATCTACTTTTGAGCCTGGACACCAGTTTGATCGGGATAAATCTGAAGAGGCAATACGTTCTTCTATGAGTTTTACCTTATATTTTTGAGCTTTAAAATCTATATAAGATGCCGAATCTTTTTTAAGCCACACACCAGACGTTGGGTTAAACCTCCTAAAAGATGCACAGTCATCCCGCCAAGGAATTGTATCTAACACTATTTGGTTATCAACAAAAATTTTACTTTTAATCTTAGTAAATTCATCACCTCCACTATGTCCACCATGGCCCGTAACCGTATAGTGCAGTTTTACATTTTTAGCTTTTTCGGGCAACAAAAACTCCATATGCAAATCTTGATTAGAAAAAAAATCTGGCAGCGATTGCCCCTTAACATAGGCAATAGTATTAACCAAAGGCATTACATTTTTTTTAGGCAAAGGTCTATTCGAATAACTTAATTCTAAATCTATCTCATAACCTTCTTCGGTCCAAGTATCTATCCAAACGCCAACATAAAATTCATTTTCTATTAAACCGAGTAGCTCTGAAACGTTTTTCTCCCAGACTACTTGTTTTTCCCACTTAGGGATATAGACAGGGCGCCTATTATTATCTATATCTGTACTGTAAAAGCCTACTCCAAAAGGAGTCATAAAACGCAGCAATTCAACTACAGGTTGGTAATGCTTTGTGGCCAAAACTCCTCCAAATTTCTCTTGAATAAACGAGCCCTCAGGAAACAAAGTCGACTCTCTAGATACATCAATTAGATTAACCATATCTAAACTTGGTATAACAAAGCATGAACCCGATTTATCCCAACGATCGCCATTAGAGCGGAGTGTCAACCTAAGGTTAGCATCACTACCGTTTTTAAATTCTTTTAGAGTCATTTTCTTTAATACTATTCGGCCACTTTCTAAATAAATTAGGTCATGGTGCTTTGCCTGCTTACCATTAAAATTAATTGGTGTTTTGCGAAATACCTCTAACTCAGTTACTTCTTGAGCTAAGGATACTTGAATTGTAAATAATAAAATAATAACTAGCTTATTCATTAGAATCTTCTTTTAATTGAAATCTTAAGTGTTCTCCTTCTACAAGGCTTTTGTGACTAATAAAAAAACTACGATGTCTTTTACCATTAAGAAAAATTTCTTCTACCAAACCGTTATTAGTTTTAGTAATCGTTAGCTTTTCTTTGACGTAATATTTAGGGTTTAAATGGATGGTAATTTTATCAAACATTGGTTTGGTTAATGCATAAATAGGCTCTGCTGGTGTTAAAGGGTAAATACCCATCATTGTATAGATTAACCATGCAGACATAGTACCTGTATCGTCATTTCCTGGTAATCCATCTGGGGTATTTTTAAAATACTGGGCTCTTAGTTTGGCAACTTTTTCTTGACTTCTCCATTCTTCGCCTTTGATAAAATTATAGAGATAAGGATAGGCAATATCTGGTTCATTCGCCATATCAAATTGACCCGAATCAAACACTTTATTTAATTGATTTAGGTAGGATTTATTGCCGCCCATCATTGCTTTTAAACCTTTAACATCATGACTAACCATAAAAGTATATTGCCATGAGTTTCCTTCAATAAACCCTTTGTTTTTTTCAAAATTTGCTCCTTTCTCAGGAGTAAAATTCTCATACCATGAACCATCGTCATTTTTTGGTCTCAATAAACCGTACGATTTATCGAATAATTTTCTATACGATATCGATCTTTTTGAAAATTCTTTATAATCTTCTTTTTTACCCAATGCTTTAGCCAGTTGAGCGATGGCATAGTCTGAAATATTATACTCTTGCGTTGTAGAAACAGATCCGCTATTGGTTGTTTTTGTGGTGAGGTAACCTTTTTCGATATAATCTTTTAACCCCGGACGTAAAGGATTACTTTCTATCTGATTTGCACTTTTTACCATAGCGTCATAAGCCAATTCTATATCAAAGTCTTTAATCCCTCTCAAATAGGTATCTGCCAGTATAATTCCTGCTGGATCGCCTACCATGGTTGTTGTTTCTGTAGCATTTAGTTCCCACTTGGGTAGCCATCCAGATTCTTTGTAGATGTCTAACATGCTATTGACCATGTTTAATTGTTGTTCTGGATAAACTAATGACATTAATTGATGTAAATTTCTATAAGTATCCCATAAAGAAAATACAGTAAATCGAGTTCCAGTAGTTTGTTTTGTGGCTCTACTGGCCATACTAGGATAGTCTCCATTAAAATCACTTAATGTGTTAGGATGAATTAGTGTATGGTACAGTGCCGTATAAAATACTGTTTTATCATCTTCTGAGCCACCTTCTACTTCTATTCTTGATAAATGATTGTTCCAATTGTCTCGTGTTTGTTTATAAACTTTATCGAATGAAAGGCTACCCGTTTCTTGCTCTAAATTTTCTCTTGCATTCTCAATACTTACATAAGAGATTCCAACTTTTAACTCAACCACAGTTGGTTGCTTAAAATGATATGTAAAATAAGCCCCTATACTATCACCCACAACTTCTTTATTAAAGTTTTTCTTAATTCGTGTTTTGCCATTATAACCCATCCATTCTGCTTCTACTCCATTATACTTGGTTGGTGTATTCCAAATACCATATTCATCGGCCCGATGAGAAAATTTCACGACAAAATAAACTGGATAAGCCTCTTCTGGCTTGTAATAACAAAAAGATCCTACATTTCTAACCCCTTCTATTTCTGTGGGCGAAACCACTTTAACCATGGCACCTTGCTCATTGGTTAATCCCAAGCCTAAGTTAATTAATATATTTGCTTGGCCTTTCGGAAAATGATATTGACTTAAACCCACTCTTGTTGTGGCCGTTGTATTGACTTTAAGGTTATACTTATCTAATTCAACACTATACCAACCCGCCTTAGCTATTTCATTAGAATAAGATGTGCCGTATTTTAAGTGATTGGTTTCTAAAGCTCCAGTGGTTGGCATCGCCAAAATAACTCCCAGATCTGGGCAGCCTACACCACTTAAGTTAACATGTGAGAAACCCGTTAAAAAAGAGTTTTCATATACATACGGGTTAGACAGCCAACGGCTATCTTTTTCTAAGCCATTTTGTTTACCAGCTACATTAAACGGAGAAACACTCGCCATACCACGAGGGGCAATAGCTCCAGGATTTGTCGCTCCAAAATTCGATGTTCCAATAAAAGGATTAACAGACTCTACAGATTGTTGCCCCTGTACATAAAACATACTCATTAGAAATATCGAACAAAAAAATTTTAACACACTAATATTCATTACTTTAAATCGATTACAATTTTACTAGTTAAGTTCTAAACTTAAGGAGTAGGGTCTATTTTCCTTTTTAACTCCCCATTCTTTATTGGGCATATCAGCCATTTCAAAATACAATTCGCCTCCCTTTTGAATGTCTTCAGTTTTAATATAGGTATTATCATATTTTTTCTGGTTTAAAGTAATTGCATGAATATATGGCTTATTAATATCTGCGCTTGAGCTATTAATTTCAAAAGTATTGCCATTTTCTAAATGCAATATTGCTTTTTTAAATAAAGGGCTACCGATAACATATTGATCTATGCCTGGTGTAACAGGATAAAATCCTAAGGCACTAAAGACATACCAGGCTGATGTTTGCCCATTATCCTCGTCTCCACAATAACCATCTGGTGTAGGCGTGTAAAGTTTAGTCAGCACATCTCTAATTTTCTGTTGAGTTTTATAGGGTTCTCCTGCGTAATTATACAAATAAATCATGTGCTGAATGGGCTGATTTCCATGAGCGTAATTACCCATATTTACAATTTGCATTTCACGTATTTCGTGAATTGTAAATCCGTAATAAGAGGCGTCAAAATCGGGTGGCATTGTAAATACTTTATCCAATTTTTCTATAAATTGCTGGTCGCCTCCCATCAAATCAATTAAGCCTTGAACATCATGAAACACAGACCACGTATAGTGTAGACTATTACCTTCTGTAAAAGCATCACCCCATTTTAAAGGGTTAAACGGTTGTTGAAAATTTTGATCCTTATTTTTACCTCTCATCCATCCTGTGGCGGGATCATAAAGTTTTTTATAGTTTAATGACTGCTGATAATACTTATCTGCTATATCATTTTTACCCATCTTTTTGGCCATCTGAGCAATGGTAAAATCAGCGTAAGCATATTCTAAAGTTCTTGCTGCATTTTCGTTAATATCAACATCGTAAGGCACATAACCAAGGTTATTATAAAACTCTAGCCCGGCCCTACCTACAGAATTAACAGGTCTCCCTTCTTCTACAGTGGCATTTTTAATCATAGCCTCTAAAAGAATAT
>JAUIJW010000173.1 GCA_030431085.1 Bacteroidia bacterium | reverse complement strand
GGCAACCTCAATTTTGGCTACATCTGCCTTAGGGTCATAAAAGTAGGCGCCATAAGTATCTGTTTTATTATTCAAAATAATCGTCCAATAATTTTTGTTAGGAATGGTGTATAGCACATAAGTACCTGCCTTAATAAATTTATTACCTAACATCATATTTTGATAAAACTTAACTTCCGTAGACTCATTACTTCCAGTATTCCAAACTTTTCCGTAAGGCACTTGAGTTCCAAAAACCTGATCATCTTGAGCCACCGGTCTACCATAAACAACTTTTATAGTTGGCACATGGCTCTTATTCATTTTAAAATAGGCTATGTCGTGTGGATTTTTATCTAAACCCTGAAACATTTGAGCGTTTGTTGTTATTGACATCATCATTATAATACCTAATACAATGGTGATTGGATAATTATTGTTGTTCATTTTTCCGTTCTTTAATGGTTAGTCCCCTTTTTTTTGACGGAAAATTGTATTGTTAAATAGCGGTCTAGTTTATAGTATTGACTTCTTCAACTCTTTCTCCATTAGAGATGGTAATGTCTGAAGTGATTACAAAATCTGAAGTATATACTTTTAACGTATAAGTACCGTCTTCTAATTTTGTCTTGTCTATTTCACATACTTTACCTCTATTATTTGAGTGGTGAACCAATTCGTGATTGGCAGGTTGCAAGATCTCGTATTTATAAAAGTCTTCTGCAGATGATAACTTTAAATTATCTGATTTTGAACTCTCTACAATGGTTATAGCTTCTTCACCGTTTGGAAAAGTGGTCACGTATTTTGTAACTTTCTCTGGTTGATCTGCTGTTTGTGCAAATGTGGTTAAACTAAGTAATGTAAATGCGATTAATAAGATAGAATTTTTCATAGCGTTTTGTTTTTTTTTGATTGGATATTAGCGTTTATTTTTTTTGATTTTTTTTCTGTTTACACAGAAGTAAAGCGTTGTTTAGGGAAGATAACTTTTAATACAGATGTATGGTTATAACTTTTGTACAGCTAAGCTAATTTGCTTAAAATCAAAGTTGATAACATAATCATTGTAAGTATAATTATCTCCAATAAAATTGTCTTTTGAAGCTACAGTATTTAATTGATTATGAACCAATTCATGTGAGTTGTGCTCTAAATTTAAAGAAGTAGCATCGAAATTATTGATGGTTAAAGCATTGTCTAATTCTGATGAGTTTTCGAAATTAGAGATTGTAATGGAAATGTTGTCAGATTTCAATTCTGTTGATGTTTCTGATTGCTGGGCTATTCCCACAAAGCCAACAATACTAAAGCAGAATAATAAAGTTATCTTTTTCATAAAGCGATATTTTTTTTTATTAATAATTCAAATCCTTTTTCAAGAATTCTAAAGCGGTGGGAAATTGTTGTTATTGTTGTTGTTAAAAAATGGTATTTAACTTTAATTGATTTATGAAGAACTTTATAACTATTATTTAAATTTTATTTCTACTAAATATTTTGTTCCGGAAAGTCTAAACAAAATCGAAATAATAAAAAGTAATTCTATATCATAAAAAAAATTTAATCGTTATATACTATTTTTAAAATTATACCGTTTTGGTACTCATACTCTGAACTCTTGTTCGGAATATACCTCAAATTTATATCCGTTTTACATATTAAAACAATAGTAAAATAGGGTGTTTTTAAAAATACCCAAAAACCATGATGATGATTACAACCCGCTTTAACTGTAATAAAATCATCTAAATAAAAATGTAAAACAATGATTATCAGCAATTTATTATTTTTACCTATGTGTTAATTTTATATTAACATCCTTGCATTTTTTTAACAAAAAGATTGAATATTTTTTTAACCTTTCATCTTTTTGTGATATCATGCTACCTAAATTTAGGTATAATGGCATTGGAAGAAAACCATTATTTAATCCTAAATTTTGGGTAATTCCCATATAATTTCATTTTTTGGAATTAATGATTTTATGCTCGTTTTTAATCAAAATGGAGCAAATTTGACCTAATCCTACACTTCCAATTCAACATTCTGAGGTTAAAAATCAATAAATATCCTATCCAAATATTATCTTTATCACCATTAAAATTTTGCTATAAATACGCTTAACCAACAAACAATGATTTTAACTTTTTACATCGTTAAAATCTAATATTTCCATATGAAAAAAATAATATCCTTTATTGTACTGTTGATTTTTAGTAGTTCATTGATTCAAGCTCAAAACAAAACACTAAAGCAACAACTAGAAAACAGACCTTACCCAAAGTGGTTTACCGACGCTAAATTAGGCATCTTTATACATTGGGGACTGTATTCTGTACCTGCCTATGGTGATAAAGAAGATTATTCTGAATGGTTTTTAAGAGGGCTTCAATCTGGAGATACGTTAAGAACAGAATTTTTAAAAAGACATTATGGTGATAGTTTTACTTACAATGATTTTACAGATTATTTTAAAGCCGAGTTATTTAACCCAAAAGAATGGGCTACTTTATTTAAAAAAGCAGGAGCCAAATATGTTGTTTTAGTTTCTAAACATCATGATGGTTATACACTATGGCCTAGCCAATACAATAGAAATTGGAATAGTGTTGATACCGGCCCTAAAAAAGATATTGTTGGTGATCTCACTAAGGCTGTAAAAGATGAAGGTCTAAAAATGGGGCTTTATTATTCGTTACCAGAGTGGAATCACCCCTTGCATCGATGGTATCAAGATCCTCATGATAGCATTGCAAAATACGTCGACCAATATATGATTCCTCAATTTAAAGAATTAGTTTCTACTTATAGACCTTCATTAATTTTTGCTGATGGTGAGTGGTTTAATACCGCCGAACAATGGCATTCTGCAGAGCTAATACAATGGTATTATCATCTTCTAGGTAAAGAGGCCATCGTCAATAATCGCTGGGGCAGCGGCCTGGATATAGGATTTTTAACACCAGAATACAGCGCCGGATTAAAACAAACCGATCGCCCTTGGGTTGAGGTGCGCGGTATAGGAAGATCTTTCGGGTTAAATAGAAATGAAAATTTAGCTGCTTACGGCACTTCGGCAGAACTCATTCATAGATTTGTGCAAACTGTAGCCAATGGCGGTGGAATGATTATAAATGTTGGGCCTAAAGCGGATGGACAAATCCCACTAATACAACAAGAAAGATTAATTGATTTAGGACAATGGCTTAAAATTAATGGCGAAGCTATATATGGCGCTCAAACTTATGATATTAGTGAACAAGAAAAAGAGGTAGTTCGCTATAGAACAGACCCAACAATAGATTTTAACTGGGTAAGAAATAGCCCAATAGACGAAATTAAAGAAGACCACTTTACAGCTCAATGGCGAGGCTTTATTAGCACACCTCAATCGGGCACATATACTTTTGAGCTTAATGCCGATGATGAAGCATCACTATCTATTAACAATCAAGTCGTTATTAAAGGCATCTCAGATCAAAAGGGTACAGATTCTGAAGTGATGGAAGCCAAAACAGGAAAAAATATTACCGGTCATATTAAACTAAAAAAAGGTCAACTCTACCCCATCCAAATTAATTATCAAGAAAAAAAACTCAACGCCCATATTCAACTTTTTTGGAGTACAAAAGGTATCGAAAAAGAAATTGTGCCTAACACTTATCTATACACCAATCAAAATAAAATAACTACAGGCCTAAGCGGAACTTACAGATCAAAGAAAACACACCTTTGTTACACCATCAACAATAATAATCTTTATGCCATTTCTTTTGAATGGCCAGATAATAAGCTTGTATTAAAAATTCCTAAACCATCCATAGATGCTAAAGTAAAATTGCTGGGACTCGACAGAACTCTAGACTGGACCTATCAAAATGACACCTTAATTATAGATACCAGTGGGGTTAAATTTTCTGAACTCCCTTCACTTATGGCTTGGACATTTAAAATAAGCTTAAATTAAATAGTTAAAAACCACTATTATGAATTTATCACAAAATACACTGCGAATAACAGATATTATTAATCCAAAATCTTAAAATATTGTCTTTTTTTTAACAATAAATTAATGGTATACTCTTATTTTTGCAAAAGTTTGCTTAATACAACTAAAGCAAACATAACGTGTTATTTATCAACTTTTTATAAAATTCACACATGCAAAAATTTACAAATTTAGCTTCAGAAATCAGATCAAACTTTTCTTCAGGGCTTGTAGTATTCCTTGTCGCGTTACCATTATGTCTAGGAATAGCATTAGCCTCTGGTGCTCCGCCACTTTCGGGTATTATATCTGGTATTGTAGGAGGTATTGTTATTGGATACATCAGTAATTCACATATTAGTGTATCTGGGCCCGCAGCTGGTTTAACCGCTATCGTATTGACCGCAATAACTGAACTTGGCGCATTTGAATTGTTTCTATGCGCGGGTATAGTGGCCGGAATCATTCAATTGATTATTGGTTTTGCGCGTGCTGGTAGTATATCGAGCTATTTCCCTAATAATGTAATTGAAGGAATGTTGGCTGGTATAGGAATTATCATTATTTTTAAGCAAATACCACATGCTTTAGGATATGATCAAGATAATATTTCTTCAGAAGCTTTATTTGAACAAGGAAATTATGATATTTTAGGTTACACCTCCCAGGTACTTTCATCTATTCATGTTGGTGCCTTAATTGTTGCTGTTGTTTCTTTGGCAATACTAATTACATGGCAAAAAGTACCAGCATTAGCCAAAATTAAATTATTGCCAGGAGCCTTAGTTGCCGTAATTGCTGGTATTGCATTGAATGAAATGTTTATACTTTCTGGAAGTTCTTTAGCCATTAGTGAAACCCACTTGGTAAATTTACCCGTACCCAAATCACTAGACGACTTTAAAAATTTAATCACATTTCCTAATTTAAATGGTTTTGCTAACCCAGATGTGTGGGTTGCTGGAGCCACTATTGCTATTGTGGCCTCAATAGAAACATTATTATGTGTAGAGGCTGCTGATAGAATGGATTCGCATAGAAGAGTTACAGATACTAATTTAGAATTAAAAGCTCAAGGTATTGGTAACTTAGTAAGCTCATTTATTGGTGGCTTGCCAATGACTTCGGTTGTAGTAAGAAGTTCTGCCAATGCTAATGCCGGAGCAACCTCAAAAATTTCTTCTATCATTCACGGTAGTCTGTTATTAGTATGTGT
>JAUIJW010000172.1 GCA_030431085.1 Bacteroidia bacterium | reverse complement strand
CGTAACCGCCATCCCAGTTTTTAGAAGCTCTTCTTAATATTTTTTGAATATTTAGCTCTTCTGCTATGCGTGGAGAGGCGTCCTTTTTACTTAAGCCTTCTTGTTTTAGCTTATAATATAAGTCTAAAACTTCGTCGTCTAAAAAGTGGCCTATTTTTTCCATAACCGTCACAGTATCTGTATTCTCTTTTGGATGCTGCCCCAACTCAATCAACTCTTGTAATAAGTCGTTAGAGTTCGTCATGTTAAAGTTACCTGCAACGATTAGATTTTTGTGTTTCCAGTTGTTTTGACGTAAAAAAGGGTGAACACTCTCTATACTATTCTTACCAAATGTACCATATCTTACATGGCCTAAATATACATTGCCTAAGTAGGGCATATTTTGCATCTGCCAGTCTATATCATCCGCTTTTTCTGGATGTTCTTGTAAAACACCATTTAATCTTTCATTAATCTTGGCAAACACATCTTGAATTGGCTGCTGTTCATTTGATCTTACCCGGCTAATATATCTTGTTCCTGGCTCAACATCAAACTTAATACTTGCAAAACCAGCACCATCTTGCCCTCGATTGTGTTGTTTTTCCATCATTAAATACATTTTATTTATTCCATAAAATGTAGTGCCGTATTTCTTTTTATAATAAGATAATGGCTTTAACAATCTCACTAAAGCAATTCCACATTCATGTTTTATAGCATCACTCATGGTCTTGGTATTTTACGGTGGCTTTAGGCCAGCTCTATTTCAAATTGAGTTAATTCTTTAAACTGTCTTAATCTTAATTGTATTTCTTGTCTGGTTAATTCTTTCATACGCTCTGTCCCAAACTTTTCAACACAAAACGAAGCCATATTCGAACCAAATATTACAGCTCTTTTCATATTTTCAAAAGAAATATCATTGGTACTTGTTAGATAACCAATAAAGCCTCCTGCAAAGGTATCGCCAGCACCTGTTGGGTCAAAAACTTCTTCTAATGGTAAAGCTGGCGCAAAAAATACTTTACCATCGTGAAATAATAGTGCTCCATGTTCACCTTTTTTTATCACCACGTATTTTGGCCCCATCTTTTGAATGATTTCTGCTGCTTTTACCAAAGAATATTCTCCACTAAGCTGTCTTGCTTCTTCATCATTAATGGTTATTACATCAATTTTAGCGATTACCTCTTTTAGTTCGTTTAGTGCATGATCCATCCAAAAATTCATGGTATCTAATACTACTAACTTTGGACGTACTGGAATCTGTTTGATTACATCCATTTGTACTGTTGGATGTAAATTTCCTAACATTAAAAAATCGGTATCCGTAAAATGTTTAGGCACCAATGGTTTAAAATCTGCCAAAACATTTAAATCTGTGACTAAGGTGTCTCTTGAATTCAAATCGTTACGGTATTTTCCTTTCCAAAAAAAGGTTTTTCCATCTTCAACGATTTCAATCCCAGTAGTATCTATCCCTTTATTTTGAAGCATCTCTATATCGCTTTGAGGGAAATCTCCGCCAACCACAGAAACAATACCCGTTTCTACATTAAATTGAGAGGCAGACAAACCAATAAAAGTAGCTGCACCACCTAAAATTTTATCTGTTTTACCAAATGGTGTTTCAATTTCATCAAAAGCAACTGTTCCAACAATTAAAAGTTTTCCCATGCAAATACGATTTTATATTTTTGCA
This sequence comes from Bacteroidia bacterium, assembly GCA_030431085.1. Taxonomy (GTDB): domain Bacteria; phylum Bacteroidota; class Bacteroidia; order Flavobacteriales; family Flavobacteriaceae; genus Lutimonas. The sequence continues at coordinate 3,570 of JAUIJW010000172.1, read as the reverse complement.
AAAATAAGTTTAAAAAATGACTATTAAAGAAATACAGGAAGAAATTATTGCAGAGTTCGAGATGTTTGAAGATTGGATGCAACGGTATGAATACATCATAGAAGTAGGTAAATCTCTTTCGATTATCGATGATCAATACAAAACTGAAGATAACCTTATCAAAGGCTGTCAGTCAAAAGTTTGGCTTCATGCGAATTATCAAGACAACAAAATTGTATATACAGCAGATAGCGACGCCATACTTACCAAAGGTATTATAGCGCTTCTGCTGAGAGTATATAACCATCAAAGCCCTAAAGATATTTTAGCCCAAGACCCTTACTTTATCGATCAAATTGATTTAAAAGAGCATTTATCGCCAACCAGAGCCAATGGGCTAACCTCTATGGTTAAGCAATTAAAATTATACGCTTTAGCTTATCAAGCAAAGTTTAATTAATTTTTACACTAATCTGCTTTAGTGTATCTTTGCATTTATTTAGATTTATTAAAAATGGAATCAAAAGACAACGCTGCGTTAGGAGACAAGATTGTAGAGGTATTGAAAACAATTTACGATCCAGAAATACCGGTTGATATTTATGAATTAGGCCTTATTTATGATGTATTTGTAAATGAGGAAATGGACGTGAAGATATTAATGACTTTAACATCTCCTAATTGCCCAGTGGCAGAGACTCTTCCGGTTGAAGTAGAAGAAAAAATAAAAACAATTGAGGAAGTAAGAGATGCAGAAGTTGAAATTACTTTCGACCCAACTTGGACTCAAGATTTAATGAGCGAAGAAGCTAAATTAGAACTTGGTTTTCTATAACTACCTATGTCTAAAGAAATTGTAAATAGAGTTGCCAATAGCCAATTAATTACTATTGACCTAGAAGCGCATTATCCTGAAGGGAAAAGAGCTCTGCTAGATATCAAACCATGGTTATTTCAAGAACAAATTTTACGTGAAAAAGAGTTTCGAGAATTCGCTAATAACCACAACTGGAGTCAATACCAAAATGGTTATTTGGCCTTGAATTGCTCATCAGATGCCATTATTCCTTCATGGGCCTACTTGTTACTAACCTCTTTAGCATCACAATATGCCAAAAAAGTAGTGGTAGGAAACCTTGAATTATTAGAAAGTTTAATTTTTCAAGATGTTATTTCTAACTTTAATGCTGTCGATTATCAAGAAAAACCAGTTATTATCAAAGGCTGTAGTGAGAAAAAAATTCCTCATTCGGCTTATACCTTATTGATTCAAAAGTTACAACCCTATTGTAAATCTATCATGTACGGAGAAGCCTGTTCTAACGTTCCTCTTTACAAAGCCAAAAAAAAATAACAATTTTGTAAAGTGCAAATTACTATTTATCAATATTTTTGCACCCAATTTCCAAATTAATAACGATGAAAAAACTAATTACTCTTTTATTATTACTCGTAGTTACCTATGCCAGTGCTCAAACAAAAGATGAGTTAAAAGCACAACAAGCTAAGTTAAAAGATTCTATTGCTCCGCTTCAAGCCCAAATAGATGCATTGCAAAAAGAAATCGATAAAGTTCCAGAGGGTTGGAATACCAACGGAAAAATTACTTTTCTAATTAATCAATCTGCTTTTTCTAATTGGCAAGCTGGTGGTGACAATAATTTCGCAGGTAATGTTGATGCCAATTATAACTTTAACTACAAAAAAGGGGATTGGTCATTAACCAATAAATTACTAGCTAGTTATGGATTAACAAAGAATGAAGATGATGGTGTTAGAAAAACGGACGATCGTTTAGAATTGAACTCGATCCTTGGTAAGACCCTAAAAAAGAATTGGAATGCCTCGTTCTTTATGAACTTTAAAACTCAGTTTAGTGATGGTTATGACTATACTGATGACTTTGCTGGTGAAAATGAAAATTTTCCAACCGGTGGTTTTTTTAAACCTGCTTATTGGAGTTTTGGTCCAGGTTTTTTATGGAAAAAAAGTGATGATTTATACTTGAACTTTGCACCACTAACCGCCAAATTCACATTCTTATTTGGTGAAGTTTTTACTTTTAATGAAGATACCGGTTTGTTTGAATCGAGTAAAGATGTTGAAACATATGGTGTGGCTCCAGGAGCTGATAGCCTGTTTGAATTTGGTTTTAACTTAAGAGGTTATTACAAATTCAATCTGTTTAAAAATATTAGCATGGAAAACATTATTTCATTGTATTCTGATTACCTACATAAACCTAAAAATGTAGATATCGATTACACTTTGAATCTTGTGATGAAAATTAACGACGTGTTTTCAACCAATTTTACCTTTCAAACCATCTATGATGACAATGCTTATTCTGGATTTCAGGTTAGAGAAGTATTTGGTTTAGGATTGAATGTTAATTTTTAATACTAAATCTTATCAAAAAGTAAGGCTTCCAAAATTTGGAAGCTTTTTTGTTTTAAAGTAAATTCATCCTTTTTAAATACCTTAACTTTACCCATACAATTTAACACCATGACCTTATTAATTATTTATGGTTTAGTTTCTATTGCATTTTCATTTCTTTGCTCAATCTTAGAAGCTGTTTTACTTTCTGTAACACCAACCTTTATTTCTATTAAGATGAACGAAGAAAAGCCCTATGCTTTTCAGCTTAAAAAGCTTAAAGAAAACATCAACCAGCCCCTTATTTCTATTTTAACCGTAAATACTATCGCGCATACAGTTGGTGCCATTTTAGTTGGGGTTCAGGCCGAAAAAACCTTTGGATCTGGTAATAATGCTGTGGGTATTGTTTCTGCCATTATGACTGTACTTATACTGGTGGTTTCAGAAATAATTCCTAAAACTATAGGTGCAAACTATTGGAAACAACTGGCGAATTTTACGGCCAAAGCCATTATGATTTTAATCATCCCACTTAAATATACAGGTGTTTTATGGTTTTTAGAATTGGTAACCAAGCTTTTTGGCAAACACGTTCATGAGGCCAATGTTAGCCGTGAAGAATTTCATGCCATGGCCGATATTGCGCATGAAGAGGGCGTGTTTTTAGAATCTGAAAGTAATGTGATTAAAAATCTTATCAACTTTGAAAAAATATATGCCAAAGATATTATGACCCCTAGAACGGTGTTAAAATTGGCGTCGCAAAACAAAACCATTCAAGCATTTTATGATGAAAATCCGAATTTAAAATTTTCTAGGATCCCCATCTATGCGGAGTCTCCAGACGATATCACAGGATATATATTAAAAGATCAATTGTATGAAGCATTAATTCATCAAAAAGGCGATGAAACTTTAAGATCAATTAGAAGAGAAATTTTTATTGCGCAAAGAGAAACACCCATCAAACTTCTTTTTGAGCAATTAATTGAATCGCAGGAGCATTTTGCCTTAATCGTTGATGAATATGGCTCTGTAAGCGGTATTGTATCACAAGAAGATATTATTGAAACACTACTAGGTCTTGAAATCGTTGATGAAAGTGATAGCACTGCAGATTTACAAATTCTTGCCCGAAGAATGTGGAAAAAAAGAGCTGATAGACTAGGTATTACTAAGCGAAATCAATCTCCGGATGAAGATTAATCG
>JAUIJW010000004.1 GCA_030431085.1 Bacteroidia bacterium | reverse complement strand
GAAAAAATGCTTGAGGAAGAAGTAAAGGTTGCTGCCTTGGCTAGAAATTATGATTTAGATGCTGTTGAATTAAATAAAAAAGAACTGCAAGAACTCGAGCCTAATGTAGAGATTAATGCTATAGGGGCTGCCTATTTTAAATGTGATTATCACACTACACCTGGAGAATTTATGGAAGAGTTAAAGCAGAATCTTAAAGCGAAAGGTGTACAGTTCTTTACCAATGAAAAGGTTGAAGATATTAATTTTAAAGAGGGGATTATTTCAAGTGTAAAAACCTCACATCAAGTATTAGCTGCTGATGAAGTTGTTTTGGCCGCAGGATCATGGTCTGATCGATTGGTAAAAAAATTAGGCATTAATTTACTTTTACAAGCGGGAAAAGGTTACAGAATCAATTCAACAAGCGTTACTAATATCACCATACCAGCCATACTTACAGAAGCCAAAGCGGCCGTCACTCCAATGCATGGTTTTACTCGATTTGCAGGTACAATGGAAATCGCAGGAGTTAATGATACCATCAATAAAGTAAGAGTAGAAGCTATAGCCAATGCAGCTAAAAGATATTACCCCAATGTGGTTATTACCGAAGAAGAAAAGGAAAACGCTGCAAGTGGATTAAGACCTGTTTCCCCCGATGGATTACCATATATTGGAAGATCTATAAAATGCGCTAATTTAACTATAGCCGCAGGACATGCTATGCTGGGTTGGAGTATGGGTACCGCAACTGGTAAATTGGTAAGTGAGATTATTTCTAATCAACCACTTTCTTTAGATGTATTACCCTTTCATCCAGATAGAAAATTTTAAACATGCGATACGATCCTATACCTCGATCTCTGTTTGTTAAAAATAGAGCCAATTTCGTGGCAAAAATGAAGCCCAATACCATTGCTATCATGACCTCTAACGATGTAAAGCATAACAATGCAGATGATGTCATGGGTTTTACACAAAATAATGATTTGTTTTATTTAAGCGGAATAAATCAAGAAGATACCATATTGGTACTGTATCCAGATGCTGTAAGTAAGCAAAACAAAGCGATATTGTTTGTGACCGAAACAAATGATCAAATAAAAATTTGGGATGGAGATAAACTTACGAAATCTCAAGCTACCGCCATTTCTGGAATTGAGCGAATTGAATGGAGGTCTGAATTTGAGAAAATGTTACAATATATGGCTTTTGAAGCCGATGGATTTTATTTGGGACATAATGAGCATATAAAGCGGGTGACTATAGATCAAGAAACTCAACAAGATAGATTGATCAAATGGTGTAAGCAAAAATATCCTTTACATGAGTATCATCGGGCGGCAAAGATAACACGCCAATTAAGACAAATTAAGTCTGAAGTAGAAGTAACTCTAATACAAAAAGCGGTAGATATTAGTATTGAGGGCTTTTTACGGGTATTAAAAGCGACAAAACCTAATATTAAAGAATATGAACTTGAGGCAGAGCTCAGCTATAACTTGATAAAATCTGGTGCTACACGGCATGCATTTAAGCCAATTGTGGCCTCTGGTAAAAACGCCTGTGCTTTGCATTATAATAGCAATGATAATCTTTGTAAAGAAGGTGATATGATTTTATTGGATTTCGGAGTGTGCTATGGTAATTATAACAGTGATACTACAAGATGTATTCCTGTAAACGGTAAGTTTTCTAAACGTCAAAAAGAGGTGTATGCGGCAGTTTTGCATTGCTTGAAAGAAGGGAGTAAACTATTAAAACCAGGAGTACTCCATGCAGATTATGAAAAAAACATGACAAGTTTAGTCGAACAACAACTGGTTAAATTGGGCTTACTTACAGAAGAATCTATCGCAAGTCAAGATCCAAAGCAGCCTTTGTATAAAAAGTATTTTATGCATGGCACAGCGCATCATATTGGGTTAGATGTGCATGACGTAGGGCCATATCTCATCATAGAAGAAGGCATGGTGTTTACCTGTGAGCCAGGCATATATATTGCAGAGGAGCAAATAGGTTGTAGATTAGAAAATGATTATTTAATTACAGAAAATGGACCTATTAACCTTTCAGAAAATATGCCCATAGAGATTGATGATATAGAACGCTTGTTACAAGGTTGATTTTAAATTAATGAAAGAGTCATTAGGTTAACACGATGTATCTGCAATAATTTTCCATTGACCATTAATTTTTTTAAAGATGATCATAAAAACACCATCTGCATTACCAACCGCTCTAGTTAAATGAAACTCACCCATTACATAGTATGCACCATCTGTAATAGGAGAAACATTAATGATTTTAAAATTCAATTGCCCCGTATGAGCTTTGGTAGGATAACTTTGTTTATAATTATTTAGGGTGTTTTCAAAGCCCATGGTAACACCATTTTTACCAAAAAATTTTAGGTGGTCAGATTTCCAGTAGCCTTGCATAAAACCTTCTAGATCATAGTTGTTCCAAGCATCTTTTTGTTGGTCTAGGACCTTTAAAATGGCTTCAACATCTTTTTCTTTGGTGCTGGTTTGCGCGAAATTTTGAAAAGCAATAAAAAAGAGGATAATTACAATAATTTTTTTCATAATCGAGGTATTTAGTTAAAGTTAGTATATTCAACGTAAAATAAATCCATTTTTTATGGGGTCTAGTGGATCTATTACAAAAGTATGTGCGCCAGTAATGTAAGCTGTACCTTCGACTTGGGGAACTATTGCAGTATATGGTCCAAAATTTTCTTCGGAAACAATAGAGGCTTTAAATACAGAATTAGTGATGCTTTCAATAGTCATAGTTTGACCAAAATCTATTTCCTTTCTGGCTTTATGAATCGCCATTCTTCCCGAGACTCCAGAACCTGTTGGACATCGATCTACCTCGCCTTCTGCAAAAACACAAACATTACGGCTATCTATATCGGGATGATTAGATTTATCGATAAATATGGTACCGTACAAAAAGCTAAGTTCATCTTCAAAAGGGTGCTTAATTTGGTTGTTAGCTTCTATAACCGCATGTTTGATGGCCATACCATTTTGAATTAAAGTCCTATAGTTCTTATTGCTTAAATTGAAATCAAAATTGTTTTTTTGTAGATCAACATAGGCATAGAATGCACCGCCATAGGCCACATCATAGCAAACAGAGCCTAAGCCCTCAACGTCTACCCGTTGGTCTAAATCAATCACGAAACTTGGCACACAATGAAATCGGACCCCAATTACTTTACCATCTTTAACCGTAGTAAATGAGGTAATTCTACCGCAAGGAGCATCTATTTTTAGTATGTTTTCACCTTCATTAACACTGATCCAATGCATTTGAACGGCCAAGGTTGAAATGGCAATAATTGCGTGACCGCACATGGTAGAATAACCTTCGTTGTGTAAAAATAAAATACCAAAATCTGCTTGTTCATCATTAGGAGGTGTTAAAATACAACCATACATATCAGCATGGCCGCGAGGTTCAAACATTAAAGCGGTACGTAAATAATCGAAATTTTCTTTACAATATTTACGATATTCTAAAACAGAATTTCCCTTTAACTCAGGAAAACCATCTAATATTATTCTTAATGGTTCGCCTCCGGTATGCATATCTATGGTTTTAATTTGTAGCCAATGTTTAGGGATGCTTAATTCTGTATTAGATTTTATGTTGGCATAGGTATTTGTCATTTTTCTACAAAAGGTTGTTGGTTAATATACTTTTGATAAAAGTAATTGGCTGCTGCCAGATCTTCCAAGGCATGACCAACAGATTTAAAAATAATAGTCTCTTCATTATTCTTACGTCCAACTTTTTGGATTCTACACAATTCAAATAAGTCGGCTCTAATGTCAGAAGTTTTTAAAAGCCCTTTGTTTAAAGGTATCACAATATCACCACTTTCTTTAAGTCCGCCTTGATAGGTATCTACAAAAACTTCACTTTTGACAATGGCTTCATCGTCTGCTTCACGCATATCCTTTTTATAAGCTCCTACTAAATCTACAAATTGCCCGGGTTGTAAATATTGACCAAGTACAAGGGGAGTTTGAGATAAAGTAGCGCAACTAATAATATCGACCTCACTAATTTTTTCTTCTATGGTTTTGATAGGATAAATTTCAAACTTTTCATTTTTTAATAACTCGCAAATTTGCTTGGCCTTAAAGAAATGTCTGCCCCATACAAATACTTTTTTGATAGGTCTTACACTAGCATGTGCTTTAATTAAGTTGGCAGATAGAGCACCAGTACCAATCATAAGTAAAGAAGATGATTCTTCTCTAGAAAGATATGTTGAGGCTAAGGCAGACGTAGCTGCCGTTCTTTTAACGGTTAATTCTTTAGCGTCTAGAATACCTTTTATGGTGCCATTTTGTGCATCTAAATAAATATAAGTACCTTGAATAGAAGGTAAGTCAAATTGAGTGTTTTCGGGGCTTACGGTAACAATTTTTACACCAGCTTCTTTGCCAGGATTCCATGCAGGCATTAAAAGTAGCGACGAATCGGCTCCAATTTTTGGATTGGGGAAATCGTGATGATGTCTTGGTGGTACCAAAAGGTCACGATCTGCAAATGCCTTTTTGATAAGTGCAATAAGCTGATTGAAATTATTGTTTTCATGAATAAAAATCTCATCAATTATGGCAATAAAATCCATAGCTACAATTTAATTAAAGTTAACCATTTTTAACGACAATACCTGTAAACTTGATTGATTATTTTAAGCCAAAAAGAACAAGAAGATCAATGGAAATAATAAGCCAGCAAGAGCAAGTTTCCAACCTCGCTTTTTAAAGCCATTTTTTCCAGCGGGAATTAAAATTCCTGTAATGGCAATAATCAACATGGCTGCTCCAAAAATATCAGAATACCAAATCCAAAAACTATTGGTGGTTTTGTGAAGGTACATGGTATGCCCAATAATAGGTGTTCTTTTTTTGTATTCTAAGACCCCTTTTCCTGTTTTGGCATCGATATCGGCAATAATATTGTCTTTAAAATATATCCTAAGTTGGTGTTCGCGTAATCTAGCACCATCAAATTTACCTTCCACTTTCCAGGATTTGGTGGCGTTTTCTATATAGGTTTTATCGTTGAGCAGATTTCTATCCTCTGGAATGTCAAGAGAAACTTCCTTAGATTCATAAGTATAATCCATAGGATACCAGTCTTGACGATGGTTTAAAATAATTCCTGAAAAAGAAAAAGCAATAATTAATCCTACATAAAAATAAGCGAAATCTCTATGAATATTTCTGTTGGTCCATTTCATACAAAATATATTTTAGGTAAATGTTGAAAAAGTAATGACTGGCCATTGATTAAATTCTTAACTAAAGTATTGAATTTTTTGATCTTCATTGGGTAGTTGTACCCACTTTTCGAAGGAGAGGCCAAGTTTTTTCAATAATTTTTGCGAGGCTGCATTCGAGCCATTGACAATGGCAATGATTGGATTTATTTTTAGCTGATTTTTACCATAGTCAAACACTGCTTTAGTGGCTTCAAAAGCATACCCTTTGCCAGTATATTTAGGTAAAAATGCATAACCAATATCAACGTGATCTAAGCCTTCTCGATTAATTAAACCAGTCATGCCAATATTTGTTAAATCGGTTTTTAATTTAACAGTATAAAACCCAAAGCCATGGTCGAGGTAATGTTTTTGGATTTTATTGACGATATAGTTTTCTGCGTCTTGAACTGTCTTTAGGCCTCTGTCTCCAATATTTTGAATCCACGTTTCATCATTCATTAGTTGCAAATAGAAAGGCGCATCTTCTATGGTGGCTTTACAAATGAGCAATCGCTTTGTTTCTAAAATAAAAGACATGTGAATATTTTTATGCTAAAATATCACTTTGTTTTTTATAAAAACGATCTGATTGTAGTTTTAATAAGTCTTTCGCTTTTTGTTTTTTATAATTGTATATTTCCTCATCTTCGGTAATGTCGTAATATACTTTTTCATTTAAATCTGTATCTGTTTTTAATAGGCTTGCTCTTTGATTTTTTTGTTGCGTTACCCATACTTTAAGGGCATCTTCTTGTTCATCAAACCTTAGATCGTAGGCACCTCTTGGTGCTAAAAGTTTGGCTAAAACTGGAGCTGTTTCAATGGCCAAGAATAGTAGTAGAATAAAAAAGGATGGAAACCATGCTAATTTACCCAAAGCGTTTATTCTTGCCATTAACCCATCAAATCCATCAATAATGGGTTGGGTATTTGCTTCTTGTTCTTTCTGTTTTACCCTTAGTTGGGCCAGCTCATCTTCTTTGTTTTTTATTTTTTCATTGTTGCTGCTTTTTAGCTGTTGTAATTCTTGCAACATGGCATCGTGCTTTTCTCGCTTTTCTTTATATACTGGTCCTTTGCCCAATTTCATTGTCCCTTGTGTGCCTTCCGCTTCAGCAATATAGGTATTATATAGGTGGTTTACTTCTGTTTCTTTATCCGATATTTCTGTTTTAAGTGTGCCAATTTCATTTGAGATACGATCAATATTTTGTTTAAACTGAGCGGCAATCTGTTCTTGATTGTTAAGCGTTAGCTGATTTTTTTCTTCGAGTAAGACTTGATTAATTTCTTTTTCGAAAATTTTCATTTCTAAGGGCTTAGAAATGACAACAGCTATGATGACGGCCAAAATTAATCGAGGGGTAGCTTGTAAAAATTCTTTCCAGAAATTGTTCTGTTTTTTAATCGTAGAGACGATAAATCGGTCTAGATTAAAAATAAGTAGCCCCCAAATTAACCCAAAACCAAGGGCTGCATAAACGTTATCAAATACTGTAAATAGGGCATAAGCGCTTGAGATAAAAGCCATGACAGCAGTAAAAAATACGGTGCCGCCGATGCCAGCATATTTAATTTGTTCAGATTTAGGGCTTTCTTGAAGCAAATCGGGGTCTGCGCCAGAGCACATCCAAAAGAAATTTTTGATCATCATAAAAGGGGGTTAAATAAAATGCAACGTTTTAATGTCTCTATTTGTTGTTCAAAAACTGGTATTGTTATACTAAAGTTTTGTTAAAATTAATTGTTAGACAAAGGTTTAGCAGTTTTAATATCTTTTTACCACAGGTGGCTAGTTATTATCTTATTGCTATAGATGTGTTTTATCTAAGCAACGATGCGCTATTAATTTATTAAATTTTATTGGTCGATTGGTTGATTTCAATAAGAATAGACGATTTATGATAAATGGCGTATTTAATGATATTATAAAAGCGTCTAATGGTTTGTTCCTGCCCATCCTTTATTGTAACCTAGGTTACAACCAAATTCTCATACCTATCGTAACTTTACAATATAAAATAATTAGTATGAAAAGTGTTGTTATAGGAGGGAATTTTGCTGGTATTACTGCAGCCCTAGAGCTTAAAAGAAAGAATAAGGATTTAGAAGTTATTTTAATCGATAAATCACCATTGTTTTTGTTTATCCCATCTCTAATTTGGGTCCCATTTGGTAGGCGTGAAGTGAAAGATATTTCTTTCAAGAAAGAACAAATTTTAACAAAAAAAGGAGTCGATTTTTTAAAAGCTGAAGCATTATTTGTAGATACAGATTCTCAAACAGTTCAGACCTCAAAAGGCGAGGTGTATTACGATCATTTGGTAATTGCTACAGGGCCAAAAGTGAATTATGATGTAGCGCCTGGGGTAAAGGAATATGCTCATTATATAGGTACTCCTGATGGTGCAATGAAAACCAAAAAAGCCTTAGAATTATTTAAGAAAAATCCTGGCTCAATTGTTATTGGTGCAACGCAAAATGCCGGATGTATGGGGGCTGCCTATGAATTTCTATTTAATGTGGAAAAATGGTTGAGAGAGCAAAAAATTAGAAAGAAAGTTGATCTTTATTGGGTGACTCCAGAAACATTTTTGGGTCATTTTGGTATAGATGGTATTGCCGGCGGAGAATCAATGCTAAAGGGTTTTATGAAAATGTTCAATATAAACTACCGAACAGAAGTGGGAATTAAAGAAGTAAAAAAAGATAGTGTAACACTAAGTAGTGGCGAAGTTTTGCCTAGCGAGTTTACGATGCTCATGCCTCCCTTTGAAGGTGTTGATTTTGTAAAGAAATCCACAGGCCTTGAAACTACTCCTGCGGGTTATATCCCTGTTACTGATGATTATAAGCACGTGAGCTTACCAAATGTTTGGGCTGCTGGTATAGCGGTGGATGTAAAATTGCCATTTAAACCGGGCAAAGTTCCTTTTTCTGGCCCTAAAACAGGTTATCCTTCAGATGAAACAGGAAAAATTGTTGCAGAAAACATTACACGTACGATTAAAGGAATTAAACCACTAAAGAAAAAGGCTTGGGGTAAAATTCCAGGTATTTGTGTTATGGATGCTGGTAAAAAAGAGGTCATCATTTTAACAGACACATTGTTTAAACCTAGAAAATTTGCCATAATGATACCTAACGTATTTTACGATTTTTCTAAGGTATTATTTGAAAAATACTTTTTATGGAAAACTAGAAAGGGTTACTCCTTTTTACCATAAACATGAGTAATTTACACCTCAAAATTAATCAATTTTGGGGTGTATTTATTTAGAATAATTCTGTAAAATATTGATAAAAATACGGAATGGTTTCTATACCTTTTAAGTAATTGAATATACCGTAATGTTCGTTAGGAGAATGAATAGCATCACTGTCTAAGCCAAAACCCATTAATATGCTTTTACTTTCAAGTTCTTCCTCAAATAATGCCACAATAGGAATACTACCGCCAGATCGTTGTGGTATTACAGGAACACCAAATGTTTTATGATAAGCTTTGCTGGCAGCTAAATACCCAATATTATCAATTGGAGTAACATAGGCTTTACCGCCATGATGTGGAGTTACTTTTACCTGAACAGATTTTGGGGCAATATTTTCAAAATGTGTTTGGAATAATTGTGTGATTTCTTCCCAATCTTGATTGGGCACCAAGCGCATAGATATTTTGGCATAAGCTTTAGAGGCAATAACTGTTTTTGCACCTTCGCCAATATAACCGCCCCATATACCATTAACGTCTAATGTTGGACGAATAGAATTTCTTTCATTGGTTGTATAACCTTTTTCGCCATGTACATCCTCAATGTCTAGAGCATTTTTGTAATCTTCTAACGAGAACGGAGCCTTAGCCATTTCTGCTCTTTCTTCATCAGACAATTCAATGACTTTATCGTAAAACCTAGGAATAGTGATATGGTTGTTTTCATCATGTAAAGAGGCAATCATTTGGGTAAGAATATTAATAGGATTAGCCACAGCACCCCCATATAAGCCAGAGTGTAAGTCTCTATTTGGGCCAGTTACTTCAACTTCAACATAGCTTAAGCCCCTTAAGCCAGTGGTGATAGAAGGCTGACTATTGCTAATCATTCCTGTATCTGAAATTAATATAACATCATTCTTTAGCTTTTCTTTGTTAGCTTTAACAAAATCGCCTAAACTTACTGAACCAACTTCTTCTTCTCCTTCTATCATAAATTTCACATTGCAAGGGAGGCTATTACTTTGAATAAGATATTCGAAAGCTTTAATGTGCATATACATTTGCCCTTTATCATCACATGCGCCTCGAGCAAAAATAGCACCGTCTGGATGTGTTTCGGTTTCTTTAATGATTGGCTCGAATGGTGGGGAATGCCATAATTCAATAGGATCTGCTGGTTGTACATCATAATGACCGTACACTAAAACAGTAGGTAAATTTGCGTCTATAATATGTTCTCCATATACAATAGGATACCCGCTAGTTTGGCAAAGTTCTACGGTTTGACAACCGGCCAATTCAAGTGCCTTTTTTACCGCATCGGCTGTTTTTAATACCTCACTTTTGTAGGCAGGATCTGCACTAATGGAGGGTAATTTAAGCAACTCAATAAGTTCATTGATGAATCTATTTTTGTTGACCTGTATGAATTCTTGTACGCTTTGCATAACATTAGTTTTTAATGAGGCAAAATTACAATATTTCTAAGCCAATTATCCTTTTTTAGATTCTTTTATCGCGTGATCACAGGCTCTAGCCGTTAGTGCCATATAGGTTAAAGAAGGGTTCTGTGTACAGGTAGAGGTCATACAAGCGCCATCTGTAACATAAACATTTTTACAAGCATGAAGTTGGTTGTACTTGTTGAGCAAAGAGGTTTTAGGGTCATGCCCCATTCGTACACCGCCCATTTCATGTATATCTAATCCAGGTGCTTTATGACTGTCATGACTTTTGATATTTTTAAAGCCTGCAGCATCGAACATTTCTGTAAACTGTTCAATATAATCCTTAATCATTTTTTCATCATTATCATCATAATCTAAATTAATTCTTAACAACGGAATGCCATATTGATCGGTTTTAGAACTATCTAATGAGAGCTGACTTTCTTCTTTAGGGATAGTTTCGCCCATCATATGCGCTCCTACTTGCCAGTTACCATACGAAGGATTAATAAGATTTTGTTTTAATGATTCGCCAATACCATCTTTATTCATATTAATATTTCTTCTAGCATAAAATCCAGAAGCATAACCTCTCAAGAAATCAGTATCTTGCTTATATACATTTCTAAACCTTGGTACATAAGCACTTGTTGGTCTTCTTCCAACAGTAGTTTGATCTAATAAGCCATCGTATTCTGCACTAATATTGACTCTATAGTTATGGAAAGCAATGTATTTACCAAGTAATTCGTTATCATTACCTAAACCATTTGGGAATCGATTTGATTTAGAGTTAAGTAATATCATATTACTATTAAAAGCGCTGGCGTTGACAAAAATAATGGGAGCATAGTACTCTGTAGTTTCTTTAGTTATCGCGTCAATAACCAGAACACCAGTAGCTTTTTCTAGCTTGTCATCATAAATGATAGAATGTACAACGGCATTATTGATGAGAGACATATTGCCCGTTTTTTGAGCCCATGGCAAGGTGCTTGAGTTGCTGCTAAAATAGCCTCCAAAAGGACAACCTCTTCTGCAAAGATCTCTGGTTTGGCATAAGACTCTGCCTTGTTGGGCGAATATATCTTTATTTTCTGTAATATGTGCACAGCGTGCATAAATCACATGGCGTTGGTTGTTGTATTTTTGAGCAACTACATTTTTAAAATGTTGTTCTGTACTGTTAAGTCCCATTGATTTTAAAAACTCACCATCTGGTACTACGTCTAACCCATCATATTCCCCAGAAATACCTACAAATTTTTCGACATAACTGTACCAAGGTGCTAAATCTTTATAGCGAATGGGCCAATCTACCGCAAAATGATCTCTTAATGGCCCTTCGAAATCTAAATCGCTAATACGTTGCGTTTGCCTTGCCCACAGTAAAGATTTTCCTCCAGATTGGTAACTTCTAATCCAGTCAAAAGGTTTTTCTTGTATATAAGGTTGTTCTTTATCTTTGGTGAAAAAATGTTGAGAATCTTCAAGAAAATTGTAACATCTAGCCGCAATTGGGTTTTCGTCTTTAACTTTTTGTGTCACTAAACCACCATGTTTTAGCTCCCAAGGCATTAAGTTCGTGGTTGGGTAATCTTTAATATGTTTTACCTCTTTACCTCGCTCTAGAACCAATGTTTTTAAACCTTTTTCTGCAAACTCCTTAGCAGCCCAGCTCCCACTAATACCAGAACCTATAACAATGGCATCAAAACTATTTTTATTACGATTATCGATATTGAAATTAGGCATTGATATTAATTTTGTTTTGTGGATTGATAGTTATTGTTTTATACGAAAATGGCCCAGGTACTAATTTATATGGCATCTGTTGTGTTAAGAAATATTCTGAATTGGTATAACCCCAAATAGCAGTATACTTAGTTTTATTCAAAAACTCAATTAAGTCATGATCGGCTTGACTGTTTTGCATTAATTGATTGATGGTGGTGTCTTTTTGTTTTGCATCTAGTTGACTAAAAGGCTGGCCCGTAATGGTTTCTATCGTAGAGTTGAATAATGAGAGACCATTTAAAAATTTTGCCTGGTTCTCTTTGGTTGTACAATCATCAATAATAGTCCAAACAAAATGATGCACATTTAATGAAATGCCCCCGGGCATATCGCCTTCTGGAAGAATAGTATCGACCAAATCTTTTAATAGAACCTCCTGGTTTTTATTAATATTGAGGTTATTTAAGGCAATAGCAGCCTTTTCTTCTTTATACTGGCATGCTGGAACAAGCAATAATCCAGCGCTAATCCAGCTAAGATTAATAATAGCGTCTCTTCTTTTCATAAATCAATGTTCTGTAGAAATTACACCTATTTTGTAAAAGTTAAACAATAACAAAACAGTAAATATAAAGATATTATTTATTTGGTGTTGAAATTAGCAATTAATTTAATTCTAAAAAAGGCGAATTAATTACCTTGTAATTTAAGGTTATTTTTTATATTTGCAATCCGAAAATTCACCTTGATGCGGATGTGGTGAAATTGGTAGACACGCCAGACTTAGGATCTGGTGCTTCACGGCGTGGGGGTTCGAGTCCCTTCATCCGCACAAAAATTAAGCTTCTCAGATAATGAGAAGCTTTTTTATTCCGATTTTAATTAATCAATTTTCTTTCGAAAGATTTGATGTTAGCCATATCGATAACATTATTTAATTGATTAACATCTACACCATCAATATTATCTGCTGGCACAATCACTACTCTAAAAACTTGATCTTGAGTCCATTCAGGTCCCAAAGTATTGAGGTTGGTATTGCCGCCAAGAAAGATGCTAACATCGCGATCTGTAAAATCATAATTATACTGTAATTGACTACCATCATTAAAATCAACTACCTGAGGTAATAACCGCCATACATTATCTTCCCATTCGATATAAACTAGGGTTACATCATAAGGATGTGCAGTAAAACCATAGGGTTCTACAATACTATAATTGTTAGAAGGGTTAAAGCTAACTTGAATTTCAAAGGCATCAGAAACAATAATACCACCGGGTGGGCCAGGTGGTCCTTGCGTTCCCTCACAGGCAATCAAAACAAAAAAGCTCAAGGTTAAAAGTGTAATTATTTTTTTCATAATATTAGTTTTATGTAGTATTTACAAATTTGATGCCATGATTTAGAGACAAATCAATGTGCAATAAAGCTTGGAAAAGTAAAAGTAGTGATTTGGATAATAATTTTACTAATAGTCTTAAGATTGTTTTTTCTTGAAACAAAACACTTATTGTAATTTACATAATATTTCTCATAAATAAATTAAAGAACGAAGCCTGTAATTAGCACTAGGGTAATTGAGTAATGAGATTATGAGTTGACTTAGTTTTTCAAAGTTTGTGATATAGGGTTTTTAATATAAAAGAACCCTTTTAAGTATGTAAACAAACACAAAATTCAAAAACAATGAAACGAATTATAAATTTTAAAGTCATTATGGTGTTTTTATTGATGGTAAGTTGGCCATCTTATGCATTTGTAAACCCTATTATAGTAGAGAGTAAAAAATTTGATGCCAGTGAACTAGTTAAAAAATCTGAAAGAGCAGTGGCTTACATTGTCAAGTCTGGACAGGCTACTAAAGACAGAAACTTGCAAAGAAACAATAAGACTGCCCAACCATTTTGGGGAGCTGTAAAAAAGGTAAACACATCTATTGAAAAATTAAATAAATATTTATTTCTAAAAGATGATAAATTTTATACTGCTCTGAGTGAAACGGTTACCAATAAAGAGGAGTTAATTACAACTTATGAAATGCTACAAGCTAAAGATAGCACTGTAAAAGAAGGGATAGATAAATTATCTTCAACCATAGATTTGTTGTATCAAAATTACAGTAAAGAAGCACAACGTGTTAAAAAAGGTGATGCATTATCTGCAGAGGAAAAGGAAAAATTAAATGAGTTAAAAGCCCAAAACAAAAAGCTTCAGCGCAAATTAAATGAGTTAGAATCTAAGGTTGGTCATAATAAGGAAATGCTTAAAAAGATTAAAAAAATTAGAAATAAATCTAATGAGGTAACTCATTGCACTAATAATTCTGCAGGTTTTTTCTTTGCCATGTCTGCCATGCATATGATCAATGGTTGGATGTGGGGTTGCCACTGGTGGTGGGGCTCTTGGGGTAGTTGGTATCCTGGTTTTTACTATGGTTATGTAGATATTTATGTTGGAATATATGATTTCTATGCCTACGATTGGGGATATATGGATGCTGTAATTGATGGCTATTATTACGATTTGGATGTAGAATTGGCGGCTTATGAAATGGATGTTTTAGATGGTTACTTAGATAGTTATGATTATACTCCCGAACTGTATAACATATCTAACGACATGATGGATGAATACGATATGTTAGATACGATGGATGCTTATCCAATGGATAGTCAAATGGATTATTATGAAGAGCCAATGGGATTTGACTATGATTATTAAAAAATTATATCTCTTTTTTATAATAAAATAAGGTGTATTTTATTCAAGTAATATTATTAAAATAAAAAACCTAGCATCTTAGATGTTAGGTTTCTTTATTTGGAGCTGGTTTAGAAAGTTATAGTTTGCGCTAGGTTATTAGTGTAATTATTCCACGTTTTATGTACTTTAAAATTCAGTTTTATTGATAAAAAAATAATATAAACTTATAGGCCTAATGTGGGTAGATGTTTCAAGCGATGATAATTTAAGGCCGTTTTGATACAGCTTTTAAGTTCGTTAACGGGTAAATCATCTTTGAGATTGAAAATAATGGCCCTATTACCTTCAAATTGAAAGCTGTTTTTGTAGACTAATTTAAATGTTGAAATCAATCTACTGGTGCATTGAAAATACATGGCATATTGATGAGGAGATTTAGATTTCCAGTCAATTCTAATAGTACTTCCCTTTGGGGCAATATAACTGGGTTCTCTCCACTTTAATGTTTCTTCTATTTGATTGATGTCGTTAGTTTCGTCCGCTACATCTAAAATAAGTTGGCGTAAATCTGATAATTTTTGAGATGCCATTGATGGGTAATTTTGAAAAACTTGTGCAACATCTGGGTTAGATCTAATGCTTAAACCACTCATATTTTTAATTTTAAAACTATAGTTGTTAAGATTAAATCTACGATTTATTTTGCTGTTTTTTAATGGTTTTTTTATCAATATCGAATTGATTGTTGGTTTCATCCGTATTTCCAGTCGGATTGGTTGGATATTTTTGTTTTTTCGTACGTTTAAATTTCTTTTTGTCTTCTATAATTCCCATATATAATATTGTTTTTGTTCCTATTATAAACTAATAAAATAATGAGAGAACGGTGTTAAAACACTCTTAAAATCAAAATCTATTTGTTAATATAGCTGATGAAGCTAATTTTTAATCTTGGTAAGCGGTTTTAGAATATTTTATGTAAAATGAACTATTAGATGCACTAAATTTTAGTTTTCAGTCTTTTTAATTGATGCTGCGATGGTACTTGCTTTAAGTTTGTATAATATTTAATGCCTGAGCTGCCTAAGTGTGCGGAATAATAATGGAAGGGTTAGTTTTTTGCAGTAAAAATAAAAACTCCTTAAAATCATAAGATTAAAAGGAGTTTTGGTACTCGGAGCGGGACTTGAACCCGCACGAACATTACTGTTCATTGGATTTTAAGTCCAACGTGTCTACCAATTCCACCATCCGAGCGTAAATTATTGGTATTTGTAGTGTAGATGTTCTGTCTACAAGTCTAGAGCGAAAGACGGGATTTGAACCCGCGACCCTCACCTTGGCAAGGTGATGCTCTACCCCTGAGCTACTTTCGCAATATATTTTAAAGATCGTATCTTGTATCGGCTAATTGCGAGCGCAAATTTAATACATTTTCAGAAATCGCAAAGGGTTTTTTAGTTTTTTTTAGACATTTTTTTTATTGTCAATCCTTAATTAATAAATATATTTGCAGCAATTTTTATCCAACGAATTTTAAGGTTTGAAAAACAAAGAAGTAGCCCTGGTTAACCATACGTTTTTGAGCGATTTTAAAGAACTTACCAAAGTGGGACTTTCTTTAAGTGTTGTATTTTCGTCCTTGGCGGGATATTTGTTAGCGGTTGATCATGTGAATTGGCGTACATTAATGATTTTATTAATAGGGGGTTACTGTATGGTTGGTGCCTCGAATGCATTCAATCAAATTATTGAAAGAGTGCCAGATGCATTAATGAAACGAACCCAAAATAGGCCAATCCCTACAGGTAGAATATCAGTTAATATGGCTATGATCATTGCGGTTGTGCTTACCATTGTAGGAATTTTATTGCTCTACAGTATTAATGCGAAAACAGCATTGTTTGGTGCCATATCGATTTTTTTATACACCAGTGCCTATACACCATTAAAGCCAATAACACCTTTGGCAGTATTTGTGGGAGCTATTCCTGGAGCTATACCTTTTATGTTAGGATGGGTAGCGGCCACAGGTCATTTCGGTATTGAAGCGGGTATGTTGTTTATGATCCAATTTTTTTGGCAATTTCCACATTTTTGGGCAATAGGTTGGCTTCAGTTTGATGAATATAAAAAGGCGGGTTTTAATATGATGCCTACAGGAGAAAAAAATCAGAAGGCGAGTAAACTAATCATATTATATACCATTTTTATGTTATTGGTATCTGTTATACCGGTATTTAGAGTAACAGGAGAACTATATCTATTGCCTATTTCAGCTATTTTGGTTTTTGTTTTTGGTTTGTTGATGCTGTATTACGGAATTAAGCTACATCGAGAGCAAACAGATGTGGTAGCACGTAAATTAATGTTATCTAGTGTGTTGTATATCACGGTGATTCAGATTATTTATGTCATTGATAAATTTTTACATTAAAAGAATGGAGAAAAAAGTTAAAGAGAGGTCTTATAAACAAATGCTTTGGGTGTCTATGGTTAGCATGACGATGATGTTTGCCGGACTTACCAGTGCCTATGTAGTTAGTAAAAGTAGAGAAGATTGGGTAAGTTTTGATTTGCCAATAGCATTCTTCATCAGTACAGCTTTAATCATTTTAAGCAGTATCACGTTTATCATGGCTAAAAAATCAATAGCCTCCAATCATCAACAGAAAACAACATCACTACTTCTAACCACTTTAATTTTAGGAATAGGGTTTGTGTATTTTCAATTCCAAGGATTTCAACAACTCATAGAGGCGGGTCTTTACTTTACAGGGAAACAAAGTAATGTGTCTTCTTCATTTTTATACGTAATTACTATAGCACATATGGTTCATATATTTGCAGGAATTATTGTGTTAGTAAGGGTGTTATATCAAAACATAAAAGGTAAATATAGTAGCGATAATTATTTAGGTTTAGAATTAGGAGCTATCTTTTGGCACTTTGTTGATGCTTTATGGATTTATCTATTCTTGTTTTTCTATTTTATAGGATAAAGCCTATATTTTAATTGCAATTGATTTTATTTATCATTTATTTTTTTATTTTTGCCTTTTATCAAAAAACTGATAAAAATCATTTATTTGTTAGGTAAAATTTACATAGATTAATTAAAAAATAACCAAAATTATATGGAGGCAACTATTGCTGAATCCTCAAAAGGAACATCTTGGGCTGGTGGCGGAGACAGACCATTTGCAGCAAGTTATGGTAAAATGATGATGTGGTTTTTTATCATGTCTGATGCATTAACGTTTTCTGGGTTTTTAGGCGCTTACGGGTTTATTCGTTTTAGATTTATAGATTCTTGGCCCATAGCAGATGAGGTATTTACGCACATACCATTTATACATGGTGTATACCCAATGTATTATGTGGCGTTTATGACCTTTATACTGATTTTTTCTTCTGTAACCATGGTGCTTGCAGTGGATGCTGGTAAACATATGAAACAAAATAAGGTTATTCTTTATATGTTTTTAACCATTATCGGAGGTTTGATTTTCTTGGGCTCTCAAGCTTGGGAGTGGAAAAACTTTATTGGTGGTACCTATGGGGCGGTAAAATTATCTGATGGTAAGATTGTACAATTTGTAGATGAATCTGGGCATCAAGTAACTTTAGAAAGTTTTGCCTCTTCAGCACATGCCGAAAGAATAACTCAAACCAAAGACAAAGGTATTTGGTTTATGGAAGAAGCAGCTTTACCTCCTGTAACTTTAGAACAGGTAAAAGAAGGTTTTGCAAAGCACAAAGAGATTGCCCTAAGAACAGAATTAATCAACCTAGATACCAAGAAAAAAACCATAGTTTCTAGAGAAGAAGCCAATAAACTTTTGGCCAATGCAACCAATGTGGTAAGAGGAGCAAACTTAAAAGAAAATGAATATGGTGAAACGCTCTTTGCAGATTTCTTTTTCTTTATTACAGGTTTTCACGGTTTTCACGTTTTTTCTGGAATTGTTATTAATATCATCATTTTCTTTAATGTGATTATTGGAACATACGAAAGACGTGGCCATTACGAAATGGTTGAAAAAGTTGGTTTATACTGGCACTTTGTAGATTTAGTTTGGGTATTTGTTTTTACATTCTTCTATTTAATTTAAAAAAATATAGCAATCAATGTCACACGCACAATCACATACAGCATTAATCTGGAAAGTATTCTTCTTTCTATCTTTAGTTACTATAGTTGAAGTTGCTTTAGGTATAGTAAAACCAGATTCACTTAATTTAACCGTTGTATTAGGAACGAGTATCTTAAATTGGATATTCTTGATACTAACCTTAGTAAAGGCCTATGGTATTGCATGGTATTTTATGCATTTAAAAGATGAAGAAACATGGTTTAGAAGAGCAATTGTTTGGCCGGTTATTTTCTTAATTTGCTATTTGTCATTTTTCTTGTTGTATGAAGGAGATGCTTTATACGAAATTATGAAAGGCTGGACCAGATGGAGCTACTAAGAACGATGAAATAACACCAAAAGCGTTTTGATTTATTTTGATCAGAACGCTTTTTTTATACCTTTTTTAGACCAATGGCACAAAAAAATAACAAAAGCAAATGGGTTTTAGCAATCCTGTTTTTTGGCCCACTTATTTTCTATTTACTGTTGTTAACAGGTACGAATGACTTTGCCAAATTGCCAGTACTTACTCAACAAGTTAATGATGTCACACCGTTTGAGGCTCAAAAAAAAGTTTCATTAGACAATAAAATATCGATTGTTTGTTTTCTAGGGGATGATATTCTAAACCATAAAACCAACGCCCTGAACTTAAATGAAAAAATTTATAAGCATTTTTATGGTTATCAAACTTTTCAAATGGTGGTAGTATTACCTAAGGGTACAGAGAAAGATGCCCATCAATTAAAAAAAGAATTAGGTGCAATTTTTGATATACAGAAGTGGTTTTTTGTATATGGAGAGGCCTCTGAAATATTAAGCTTTTTTAATAGCTTTAAGACAGAATATCAATTAAACGAGAATATGTATACCCCATATGCCTTTATTATTGATAGAGATATGAACTTAAGAGGGAGAAATGATGATAAGGATGAGCCTAATGGTATGCTGTATGGTTATAATGCCGAAGATGTCGCCCCCATACATCAAAAAATGGTAGACGATGTAAAAGTCTTACTTGCAGAATATCGAAAAGCATTGAAAGAGAACAAAAGAGAAATTTAATAGCACCATGAAAAAGAATTCATACATCATCGTGGCATTAGTCATTTTAGTGTTTGGTATTTGGGCTTTGCCTAAAATAGATCAAAAAGTAAGATCAACGAACTTACTTAAGTTCGAAAAGGTACCAGAATTTTCTTTTATAGACCAAAATGGTAATACCGTTAGTCATCAAGACTACGATCAAAAGGTATATGTGGTTGAGTTTTTCTTTACATCTTGTCCTACCATATGCCCTAAAATGAATAAAAACCTTTTAAAAATACAAAGTGCTTATTACGGTAATCCAGAGTTTGGTATTGCCTCTATTAGTATTGATCCTAAAAGAGATACGCCAGAGGTATTAAAAGCTTACGCTGAAAAAAATGGTGCCACATTAAAAAATTGGCATTTTCTTACTGGTAACAAAGATAAAATCTATGAGTTTTCTAATAAGGGATTTAAGCTTTACGCTGGAGAAAACAAAGAGGCAGAAGGTGGGTTTGAGCATTCGGGGTTATTTGCTTTAATTGATAAAGAAGGTTATATCAGGTCTAGAACAATCAAGGCTGGTGATAACGAAAACCCGTTAAAGTTTTATGATGGGTTAGACCCTCTGCAAGTGCAATGGTTAAAGGAAGATATAGCCAAATTGTTAAAAGATTAAGATTGGGTCATGGGTACAGTTGATCAAAAAAAATACAACAAAATCATTACGGTATTATCGATAGTGATTCCCTTAGTGGTGGCCTTATTATTTGGGGTGAAATTAAATTTAGAATTGCCAGTTTTTTTACCTCCAATTTATGCCACCATTAATGCATTTACTGCCATTACTTTATTGGTGGGCGTCTGGGCTGTTAAAAATGGGCGTTTAAAATTGCATGAAAAATTAATGAAATTGGCTATAGGGCTATCTGCTTTATTTCTAGTGTTGTATGTGTTGTATCATATGACATCAAATTCTACATCATTTGGAGGAGAAGGGATAATCAAGTACCTATATTACTTCATTTTAATCACACATATTATACTTTCAATTGTTGTGATACCATTAGTACTCATTACTTTTGTTAGAGGGCTGACCAATGATGTAGTAGGGCATAAAAAATTGGCAAAAATTACGTTTCCAATTTGGTTGTATGTGGCCGTAAGTGGTGTTTTGGTTTATGTCTTAATTGCTCCTTACTACTAAAGTTTAAGTAGCTTATTGTCAGTAGTGTACTTATTTTTTTGTACCTTCGCAAGTACCATCCGATAAATACCTTATTAACTTAATGATATGATGTGTTAAGTTAATTAACCATATACTAACAAACCTAACTCGTCATGAAGCTATTACCCTCCCTATTCACCGTAGCCATAGTTTTGCTATCACTTGCTTCTTGTAAAAAAGAACAACCTAAAGTGGCTATGAGCATTGTAAAATGCACACCAACTAAATTCTTAATAGAAAATGTAGACACTACAAGTCAAATTGCACCACTGATAAAGAATTTAGGCGATCATCATTTTAGTATTTCAACACAAAATATAAAGGCACAAACGTATTTTGATCAAGGTTTGAAATTGACCTATGCCTTTAATCACCCAGAGGCGCATCGATCTTTTATGGAGGTGGCAAGACTAGATCCTAAGGCGGCCATGGCTTATTGGGGTCAGGCATATGCTCTAGGGCCAAATATTAATGATCAGTTTCCAGATGATGAAAGAAAACAAAAAGCGTGGGAGGCCATTGAAAAAGCTAAAAATTTATCACAAGATTGTACAGATAAAGAAAAAGCTTTAATAAATGCCCTGTATAAAAGATATAGTGCAGATTTGTCGGTTGAAGTGAATCTTCTAAATGGGTATTATATGAATGCTATGGCTAAGGTTGCCGAAAGATTTAATCAAGACGAAGATATATTAACGTTATATGCGGCATCGGTTATGAATACAGTGCCTTGGAATTATTGGGATAAAGAGGGTAACCCATCGCCCAATATTCCCGAAGCGAAGCTTGCTTTAGAAAAAGCTATGCATAGTAATCCTAACCATCCAGGAGCGCATCATTATTATATACATATGGTAGAGTTGCCAAAACCAGATTTAGGTGTTCCAAGTGCGGAAAGGTTAGGCGCCTTAATGCCAGCTGCTGGACATATCGTACATATGCCATCGCACATTTATATTAGAGTGGGCCG
This sequence comes from Bacteroidia bacterium, assembly GCA_030431085.1. Lineage (GTDB taxonomy): Bacteria > Bacteroidota > Bacteroidia > Flavobacteriales > Flavobacteriaceae > Lutimonas. Next base: position 8,960 of record JAUIJW010000004.1, on the reverse strand, counting down.
TTATAATGATGCCGTGAAGGTAAATCAAGAGGCCATTTTAGCAGATGAAGATTACATTTCTCAGTGTTATGCACAGGGTATATATCCGTTGGCTTATTATCCACATAATATTCATTTTTTATGGTCTGCTGCAAGTTTACAAGGCAGTAGTAATATCGCAATTGAAGCAGCAAAAAAAACTGCAGATAAAGTGCCTCTCGGCGATATGGGGGAGCTGTTTTTTTTACAAGATTTCGCCTCAACACCCCTGCTAGCTTATACGAGATTTGGAAAGTGGAATGAAATACTAACCACCCCTTACCCTGGCGATCAATATAAGCACTACAAATTAATATACCACTATGCTAGAGGCATAGCATTTTTAAGAAAAAATAATTTAAAAGAAGCGAAAGAAGAGTTAGACGCTTTAGATATTATGCAAAAAGACGAATCTTTAAAAGAGGTAATTGCCACGGCAGATAATTCAACATACACCATGTCTAAAATCGCTTATCAGATTGTAGCGGGTGAAATAGCCTCAGCTGAAGGAAATTATACAGAAGCCATAGAGCATTTGAAAAGTGCAGTACTTTTAGAAGATGGTCTAAGTTATACAGAGCCTTCGTCTTGGCATATCCCTACAAGGCACACTTTAGGAGATATACTATTAAAAGCGAAAAAATTTAAAGAAGCCGAAATAGTTTATTTACAAGATTTAGAAAAATTGCCAGATAATGGTTGGTCATTAATAGGGCTTTACAAAAGTCAGTTAGGGCAAAACAAAGTAAGTGAGGCAGGTAAAACAAAAGAAAAATTCGATACATCTTGGCAGCATTCAGATGTGAAAATTCATAGCTCAGTACTTTAGGGTAAAAAATCTAACCTTTTGATAACAGTACTTAATTTTGGTTAAGTTCTAACGATGGTCTAATTTTGCAAAGCATCAAAATCAAGACATAAATTGAAAAAAGTATCGATACTCATAACAATTTTTTTTACCACTCCTAAAATACAGGCACAATGCGCCATGTGTAGAGCGGTGGTTGAACAAGGCGGGGAAGAAGTAGCGGAAGGCATTAATTCTGGTATAGTTTACTTAATGGCGTTTCCGTATGTTTTGGTGGCTATAGGTATTTATTTAATTTATAGAAATTGGAAAAAATCAGGGATGTAATATTTCTTAACAAAATCTGTAACAATAATCTTTTAAACTCGTCAAATAACAGAATTAATTTATCCGTTAAGTCAAAATTGATACGGATAATGATTAAAACAGAACAAAATCATTATTTTGATATGAAAATAAAACTCATTTTTATCCTTTTTATAGGGATAATTTCCCCCTCTATTGCTCAAGAACAAGAAACAGGTACTGTTAAAAAATGGACTTTACAAGAGTGTATAGATTACGCTTTAGAGAATAATATTACCGTTAAGCAAAGTGAAAACGATATTAAAATGGCCGAAATTGAAAAGCGTGGGGCCATTGGTAACTTATTGCCTAATTTAAATATGAATGGTAACTATGGTTGGGGCTTTGGTCTGTCTTTAGATCAAAGTAATGTTTATCGTAGCGTTACTTCTGAAAATATGAATGTAGGGGCATCTACTAACCTTAATTTATGGGATGGTTTGCAGCGAATCAATAGGCTACGTAAATCTGAGCTAAGCATTTTAGCGAGTCGTTACCAAACCGATAAAATTAAAGATGACATTACGCTAAATGTCATCAATGCCTATTTACAAGTACTGTTTGATACCGAAGCCATTAACGTGGCAAAACCGCAATTAGAAATATCTAAAGAACAATTAGAAAGAAGTCAGAAATTAGCAGAGGCGGGTACTATTCCAGCAGGTGATTTGTACGAGATTCAGGCAACAGTGGCTAATGATGAGCAAAATTTAATTGTTACAGAGAATAACAAGAGGCTATCTTTATTAAGTCTTGCTCAATTATTGCAATTAGAAAACGCAAATAATTTCGATATTGCAAATGAAGAAATTAGTACACTACCTTTAGTGAATTTAGCCGATTATTCTGTGCAACAAATTTTTCAAAAAGCACTTGAAAATAGAAATGAAATAAAAGTTGCTCAAACCAATGTGAGTATTGCCGAGAAGGATATAGACATTTCGAAAGGAGCTTTACAACCTACCTTGTCTGCAGGGTATTCATTCAATACACTAGCAAATGATATACCGCCATTAACCGGAGGAGGAGTTGATCCGGTGTTAGACCAGTTTAGAGATAACAGAAGGAGTACAGTTGGGTTTTCATTGAACATACCCGTATTTAATGGTTTTCAAGCTTCTAACAATGTAAGAAGGGCTAAAATTAATTTAGAGCAACAAAAGTACCAGCTAGACCAAGAAGAGTTAAATTTAGAAAGAACTATTAATACCGTATATCTTGATGCCAGAGGAGCATTAAAAATTTACGATGCTGCTCAAAAATCTGTTGAGGCTCAAAAAGAATCATTTAGATATGCTCAAGAAAAATTTAATGTTGGGGTGATGAATTCATTTGAATTTAGCCAAATTAAAAACAATATGGTTAGAGCTCAAGCCGATTTTTTAAGAGCTAAATACGATTTTATTTTTAAGGTAAAATTACTTGAATTTTATTACGGCATTCCGGTTGAAGTTAATTAATTTATTGTTTTGGCCTTTATATTAAATATAGAAACGGCAACTAAAAATTGTTCTGTTAGTATTGCCAAAGATGGTGATACGATATGTTTACGCGAATCAAACGAAGAGCACTATTCTCACGCAGAAAGACTTCATGTATTTATAGAAGAGCTGGTAAAAGAAGCTAATATAACATTTAATACGCTTGATGCCATAGCTGTTAGTAAGGGCCCGGGATCTTATACAGGGCTAAGAATTGGAGTTTCTGCAGCTAAAGGATTATGTTTTGCTTTAAATATTCCATTAATTGCCGTTGATACTTTAGAGGGCTTGGCTAGAGCCATTCATGTTAAAGAAGGAGAATTAATTGTACCTATGATAGATGCTCGACGTTTAGAAGTTTATAGTGCAGTATATGACTATAAGGGGGCGCAGATAGAAAATATTGTAGCTAAAGTTATTGACGATAATGCTTTTAAAGGACTTCTCGATCAGCAAAGCATACATTTTCTAGGCGATGGGGCAAAAAAGTGTCGACCAATTATCAAACATCCTCATGCCGTGTTTCATGAAAATTATTGGCCTTCTGCTGAAAATATGGGAGAACTCTCATATCAAAAATTTATTAAAAAAGACTTTGAAGATGTGGCTTATTTTGAGCCCTATTATTTAAAAGATTTTATAGCCGGTAAGCCTAAAAAACTACTTTAAATAAATAATAAGAGTACAATGGCAATCATTGCAGGTACTGATTGTATGTAAAACAATTTAATTTTATTAGTAGAATAAGCACCATATAACCCAGCAATACTAATGCAAAACAAAAAGAAAAGCGCCAATTCTTTACCATAATTAACATCAACTACAGACCACACTAAGCCAGTGGCTAAGAAACCATTATATAAGCCCTGATTAGCAGCCAAAACTTTAGAATCATTAGCTTTTTCTTTCGTAAGTCCAAAAGTTTTTAACCCCTTAGGCTTGGTCCAATAAAACATCTCTAAAATCATAAAATAATAATGTAGTAGTGCGACGAAAAGAATGAGTATACTATGGATAGGTTGCATGTTATAATTCTGTTTTTATTTGTTTTAGGGCTAGGTGGGTTTCGGTTACAGGTAATTGGCAGGCACCATCAACACAAACATAGATGGTGGTTTCACTTTTAGAGAATTTTGATTCTAATAGAGGTAAATCACTGTCCTTCGTACTTCCAACAATTAATTTGTTAGGGATATATTGTGATTCTATCTCTTTTAGTTTGGTTAAAGCCTCTTTACCAGAAATGGCTACTTCGTAAAAATTACCAACATAGTTCATATATAATTGCAGCCAGTTAGAAAATCCGCCAGCATAATTAATAGCTTCACCTTTAAGATTGTTTAACATGCTCTTGGCAGTATCGCTATATGTTTTGTTATAAAAATAATGCCCTAACAGAAAGAGGTTATGGGCCATAACAGAATTAGAAGAGGGAATAACATTGTCTTCGGTTTCCATTTTTCTTGTGATTAGAGCAGCATCCAAATCAGAGGTGAAGAAGAACATTTTACTTTCTGAATTATAAAAATGATCAAAACAGTAATCCGTTAGCTGTTTAGCATTTTGCAGCCAATTTTCGTCAAGGGTTACCTGATAAAGTTGAAGAAAAGCATTAATAACATGGGCATAATCTTCTAGATAAGCTTCTATGGTACTATTACCATTTTTAAAATTACGATTTAGTCCACCATCTTCACGCCACTGCTCATTAACAATAAACTGGGCATTTTTTAATGCCATGTTTAAAAATTCTTCTTTTTGAAACACAGTGTAAGCATCAACATATGCTGTTAGCATTAGTGCATTCCAAGAGGTAAGAGATTTATCGTCTAATCTAGGCTTATCTTTTTGTTCTCTCTGTGCGAGAAGTGTTTCCTTCCAATGTTTAATTTTCACATTAAGTTCTTCTGTTGATAGATTATGTTTTTGAGCAATTTCTTGGGTAGAAGCGGTTCTTATAAGATGGTATTTATCTCCTTCCCACTTGCCCGTTAGATTAACATTGTAATAGTCACTAAATATATCAAAGTCTTTATCAAGTATGTCTTCGAGTTCATTTTTTGTCCATACATAATAGGCCCCTTCTTCTAGCTCTCCAGATTCATTTTGGCTGTCGGCATCTAATGATGAATAGAATGCCCCATTACCATTGTATAGTTCTCTTTCTACAAATGAGATAGTTTCAAAAACGATTTGTTGATAGAGTGGTTTTTTTGTTTCCGCGTAAGCTTTAGAGTATAAGGAAATTAACTGAGCATTATCATACAACATTTTTTCAAAATGCGGAATATGCCATATAGGATCTACTGCATAGCGTGCAAAACCACCCCCTATTTGATCGTAAATACCACCGTAGGCCATCTGCGTTAGCGTAGTGTTTACATGGGCTTGTATTGAGGAGTTGCCAGTTTGTTTAGCATATCTTAAAAGTAGACTGATATTAGTGGGCATAGGAAATTTTGGAGCTCCTTTATGACCACCATTTTTTAGGTCGAAATTGTTTTGCCATCGTGTAATGGCGGTGTCTAATTCTATTTTTGTAAAATTTGGAGGCGTTTCATTTAAGGTAATCAAACCTGATTGATGGATACCTTCGGTTAATTGTGCGGCATATTCCTCAGCTTTTTCGGGTTCGTTTTTATACAAATCAGCTAACTTTTCAAGAGCATTAAGCCAATTGTCTTTAGGGAAATAAGTACCTCCCCAAATTGGTCGTCCATCGGGTAAGGCAACACAATTGAGTGGCCAACCACCACTTCCTGTTAAAAGTTGAACGGCATTCATATAAACTTGATCTACATCTGGGCGCTCTTCTCGATCTACCTTTATATTGATAAAATGTTCATTCATTACAGCGGCAACAGTAGAATCTTCAAAGCTTTCTTTTTCCATGACATGACACCAATGACAGGCAGCGTAGCCCACAGAAATTAAAATAAGTTTATTCTCTTGTTTGGCCTTTTCAAGGGTTTCTTCGTTCCAAGGATGCCAATTTACAGGATTGTGAGCATGTTGTAATAAATAAGGGCTAGTTTCGTGAATTAATGCGTTGGTATATTGGTGGTTTTGATTCATTTCTTGTTGATTTCTACGGTTGCATCCTAAGTTGATTAAGATTATTATTAAAAGGATATAATATCGAATCATTGAAGTATTTTTTTTCAAATGTAAATATAATATAGTAGATGTAAATCAAATATCAGCAATAGCTAAATAAAATATTGATAATCAACACTATAAACTATTTTTATTTTTAAGATTAAAGTACTATTTTAGAGAATGTTAACGATTTGGTAACATTAGAGATTTTCGGATGCTCTATTTTTGCATCACATTTAAAATACATTGTTAATGGGAGACCCATACATTTTAATGCTTGTTGCTTTAACTGCTTTGGCCATTATAGATTTAGTGGTTGGTGTAAGTAATGATGCTGTAAACTTCTTGAATTCGGCCATAGGTTCAAAGGCTATTTCTATTCGAAAAATTATGATCATAGCTAGTTTAGGTGTTGCGTTTGGTGCTGTAACTTCTAGTGGTATGATGGAAGTAGCAAGGAAAGGTATTTTTGTACCTGGCGAATTTTAGTTTAATGAGATCATGTACATCTTTATGGCCGTGATGATCACAGATATTTTACTATTAGATGTTTTCAATAGCTTAGGATTACCTACTTCAACTACTGTATCTATTGTATTTGAGCTCTTGGGAGCGGCAGTAGCCATGGCTCTAATTAAAATTTCTGTAAATGATACAGAATCTATTGCTGATATCTGGCGTTATATTAATTCAGAAAAGGCCATGCAGATTATTTTTGGTATTCTGCTCTCCGTCGTTGTTGCGTTTTCCATTGGCGCTATCGTTCAATATATCTCTAGATTAGTATACTCATTTGATATAGAACAAAGACCAAATTATGTCAATGCTCTTTTTGGTGGTTTTGCCATTACATCAATCACCTATTTTATATTTATTAAAGGTTTAAAAGGCACTCCATTTTATGGAGATATTCAGCATTTAATTGAGGGCCAAATTGTATATATAGTGATGGCCAGTTTTATTTTATGGACTGCCATTTCTTTATTGCTCATACAAGTTTTTAAAATCAATATTTTAAAATTAATTATAGGTATTGGTACCTTTTCTCTAGCAATGGCTTTCGCTGGAAATGACCTAGTTAACTTTATTGGTGTGCCTATTGCCGCTTGGAATTCGTACCAAGCATGGCAAGAAAGTGGTTTGGCAGCCCATGAATTTTCTATGGGAATACTTGGTAAAAAAGTGCCATCGAATACCATATTACTATTAATTTCTGGAGCTATCATGGTAGTAACCTTATGGTTTTCGAAGAAAGCGCGAACAGTAATAGAAACAGGAATTAATTTATCCCGTCAAGGAGATGGACATGAGAAATTTCAACCTAATAATGTGTCTAGAGTGGTGGTAAGAGCTGCAATGGGTATTAACTATGGGTTTAGTTATATTTTACCGAAAGGAACACTGAATTTTATTGATTCAAAATTTCAAAAACCAGTCGTAAAATTACCTAAGAAAAAAGCTTTTGAAATGCCTGCTTTTGATATGATTAGAGCATCGGTAAATTTAATTGTGGCTGGTATACTTATATCTATTGGTACATCATTAAAGTTGCCGCTTTCTACTACCTATGTAACGTTTATGGTAGCTATGGGTACCTCTTTGGCAGATAGAGCTTGGGGTAGAGAAAGTGCGGTGTACAGAGTAGCAGGAGTAATTAATGTAATTAGCGGATGGTTTGTTACCGCCTTGGTGGCTTTTACAGCGGCAGCTATTGCGGCTTACTTAATTAGTTTAGGAGGTATTGTGATGGTAGCGATACTCCTGGCTGTGGTAATCTTTTTAATGACTAAAAACTCTATTAAGCACTCTCAAAGTTTAAAAGAAGAGCAAAAACAGAGATTTATTGAACGAGCAGAATTGATTACGATTAATGGGGTTATAGAAGAAACTTCAGACCATATTTCAGAAGTAATTCAAAGGGTTAATAAATTATATTCAAGTGTGGTAAATGATTTATCTACACACGATTTAAACAAGCTTAAGAAAACAGAGAAGCATGTTAATAAATTAAAAGAAGAAGTAAGTACGCTTAAAGATGAGGCTTTTTATTTTATCAAATCACTAGACGATTCGTCTGTAGAAGCCAGTAGGTTTTATATTTTGGTTTTAGGCTATTTGCAAGATATTACGCAATCGATAAGCTATATTTCTAACGCCAGTTATAAACATGTCAATAATAACCATAAGAATCTTAAAAAGGGACAGATTAAAGATCTTAAAAATATTGAAAGCGAGTTGAAGAAATTATTAACTCAAATTCAATTGAATTTCGAAGAAAGAAGCTTTGAAGATTTAGGTAAAATATTGGCAGAGAAGCAAGAGTTATTTAATCACGTGTCAGACTCTATCGAAAAGCAAATCGGTAGAATTAGAACCACAGAAACTAGTGCTAAAAACTCAACACTGTATTTTGGTAATCTGTTAGAGACAAAAGATTTAATCTCAGCAATAATGAACTTATTAGAGCTTTATCAAGAATTTCATTTAAATATGAAAAAAGCCAATTTAAAAGTTTAATAGAAGCTGTGCTTACAATTTAAAATTAAACCTACAATCTACTATCCTTGTAGGTTTTTTTGTATCAAATAATTCGATGAGCTTATATGCCATTCTGTCTAGGCGATAAGGTTGGCATGTATATTGCTAATATATTGATATACAGAATATATTAAATTACAAACATATGACTGAAATGTTAAACAAAGAATCTTTTTTACAAAAGGTTTTTAATTATGAAGAGAATAAGGACTGGAAATTTGAAGGAGACAAACCTTGTATTATAGATTTTTATGCAGATTGGTGTGGACCTTGTAAAATGATCGCTCCAATTTTAGAAGAATTATCAGAAGAGTATAAGGGTAAGCTAAACATCTATAAAGTAGATACAGAAGCAGAGCAAGAATTATCGGCGGCTTTTGCGATTCGTAGTATTCCGTCAATGTTGTTTTGCCCGACCTCAGGTGAACCTCAAATGGCACAAGGCGCATTACCAAAGCATACTTTAGAAGAAATTATTAAGGAAGTGTTAAAGGTTGAAAAATAGTTCAATAAAAAAGGCTGCAATTTGCAGCCTTTTTTATTTGATATAAGGATTAAACCATATTATGCCTCTATCGGAGTGATAGATACATATGATTTATTATCTCTTTTCTTTGTAAATTTTACAATACCATCAACTTGAGCATGTAAAGTATGGTCTTTTCCCATAT
>JAUIJW010000171.1 GCA_030431085.1 Bacteroidia bacterium | reverse complement strand
AAAAAACACGGTTAACTCAAACATAATTGGAACAAATGAAGGCATATTTTCCGCATAACTAAAACTTGGTTTACCACCAATATTTTGAGGCCAGTTATCAATCATCATATAATTCATCATCCACACCGCAAAACCCAATCCGGTTATTCCATATAAAAATGCAGTAATCGCGAGTCTTGTGCCTTCTAAGCCCATTGCTTTATCAAGACCATGTACCGGAAATGGTGTATATACTTCTTCAATATGATGATTGGCCGCTCGTGTTTCTTTAACCGCTTTCATCAACACGTCGTCGTCGTCATACATTACTTGAATTACTTTATTACTCATATCTTTTAAACTTTATAAAATATGTATATTTATTTGTTGTCTCTTGCTCTTTTGTAATTATCTCCAGAAGATTTCAGAATTGATTTTACCTCGGCTTGAGCCACTACAGGGAATGTTCTGGCATATAACAAGAATAATACAAAAAAGAATCCAATCGTTCCTACAAAAATACCTATATCGACAAATGTAGGTTCAAACTGTGTCCAAGTCGATGGTAAATGACCTCTACTTAAATTAATTACAATAATATCAAAACGCTCAAACCACATCCCTATATTTATAATGATAGACATGATAAATGATACGGTGTAATTTGTTCTTAATTTTTTAAACCATAATAATTGTGGGAATACACCATTACATAGAATCAAAGCCCAAAATGCCCACCAATAAGGTCCTGTAGCAGCACCTACAGATAGGTATACAAAATCTTCGTATAAACTACCAGAATACCAACCTACAAAAAACTCAGATAAGTATGCCACCATTACAATACCTCCAGTTACTAAAATAACTTTGTTCATGTTTTCAATATGAACCGTAGTAATATAGGCTTCAAGGTTTGAAACCTTACGCATTACAATCAAGAGAGTTTGTACCATGGCGAATCCAGAAAATACTGCTCCGGCAACGAAATATGGAGGATATACCGTACTGTGCCAACCTGGAATTACAGACGTTGCAAAGTCAAAAGATACAATCGTATGTACAGATAATACCAAAGGAGTTGCTAAACCAGCTAACACTAAAGATACCTCTTCAAATCTCTGCCAATCTTTGGCTCTACCAGTCCAACCAAAACTAACAAGGCTGTAAATTTTCTTTTGGAAAGGCTTTGTAGCTCTATCTCTAATCATAGCGAAATCTGGCAACAACCCAGTATACCAGAATACTAACGATACTGATAAATAGGTTGAGATTGCAAATACATCCCATAATAATGGTGAGTTAAAGTTTGTCCAAAGTGAGCCAAATTGGTTAGGAATTGGCATTACCCAATAACCATTCCAGATACGCCCCATATGAATTAGCGGGAATAGTCCTGCTTGAACAACCGCAAATATTGTCATGGCTTCTGCAGAACGGTTAATACCCATTCTCCATTTTTGGCGAAACAGTAATAATACTGCTGAGATTAAGGTTCCGGCATGACCGATACCTACCCACCAAACAAAATTGGTAATATCCCAAGCCCAGTTAATTTTATTGTTCAAACCCCAAACGCCAATACCAGTACCTATGGTATAAACAATTGAACCTAATCCCCATAAAAAGGCAATAAGAGATAGTATAAAAACTCCCCACCACCATTTGTTGGCCTTTCCTTCTATGGGCGCAGCAATATCGTTAGAAATGTCGTGATAACTCTTATCTCCTACGATTAATGGTTCTCTAATCGGTGCTTCGTAATGAGCCATAGTCTATATAAATATTAATTTATTTTACTTTATTCGTTTACCAGAGCTGTTTATTAAGCTTCTGTTTTGTTTTTAACTTTTAATTGATAGAATACATTAGGCTTTGTTCCAACAAAATCTAATAATTTGAAACTTCTATCATCTTCAGACATTTTCTTTACAGCGCTATCTTTATCATTAATATCACCAAATACCATGGCGCCACTTGCACAGGCATTAGAACATGCTGTTTGGAATTCGCCATCTTTAACTGGCCTACCCTCTTTCTTCGCTTTTAAGATCGTGGCTTGAGTCATTTGAATACACATAGAGCATTTTTCCATCACCCCACGAGATCTTACCACAACATCTGGATTTAATACCATTCTACCCAAATCGTTATTCATATGGTAATTAAATTCGCTATTGTTAGCATACTTAAACCAGTTAAAACGTCTTACTCTATATGGGCAGTTATTTGCACAATAACGTGTACCAATACAACGGTTATAAGCCATTTGATTTTGACCTTGACGACCGTGAGATGTTGCTGCTACCGGACAAACAGACTCACAAGGAGCGTGGTTACAATGTTGACACATCACAGGTTGGAATGAGACCTCTGGATCATCAGACGGTACAGTTTGCGCATTGAAATACTCTCCTGTACCGAAAATACCTTCTTCCTTACCAATTTCCTCAGTCATCTCAGAAGAATAATATCGATCGATACGCAACCAGTGCATATCTCTACTTACTCTTATTTCATGTTTACCAACTACTGGTACGTTATTTTCTGCATGACATGCAATCACACAAGCCGCACACCCAGTACAGGTGGCTAAATCGATTGATAAATTAAATTTAGTACCTAAAGAATCATCGAACTTTTCCCATAAATCAACCTTTTCTTGGGTTACCTCTTGGTGGTCTAATGAGAATACTGGAGCTTGATTCCAATCTTCTTTTGGTTTAGATACGAAATCTGCTAAAGTAGTTTCTTTAGTAATTTCGCCTTCTCTTCCCATTATGGTGTGGTGCAACTGCACACAAGCAAACTTATGCACACCACTTACTTTTTCTATAGTAGCACTTTCAAAATAACTTTTACCGTTTAACGGATAAGCATTATGGCCTACAATCATTTCTTTTTGAACTCCTTCTGTTCTACCATAACCTAAAGCCAACGCCATAGAACCTACGGCCTGACCTGGTTGAATATATACAGGCACATTGTTTAGGGTTATTCCATTAGCGGTTATATTCACCATATCACCATTCATGGCACCATTATCAACAATCCAGTTTTTAATGCCTATTTTCTCAGCATCAATTCTAGACATTACCAAATAATTATCCCAAGAAGTTCTTGTGATTGGGTCTGGCAATTCTTGCAACCAAGGATTATTCGCTTGCTTACCGTCACCTAAACTTATCTTATTATAAAGTGTTAACTCTAATTCGCCTCCTTTAATTTTAGACAATGCACTACCAACCGCTTCAATATTAAACCCTTGCTGAGCCTCTTCAGTTGGTGATTCATCGGTTGATTCTACAGCAGTATTCCAAGTACCATCATGTAATGCTTTATTCCATGAAGCTCCACCTAAAATATTGCTTGACCAATGTTCTTTTACAACATCATAGTATTTTTTATCACTACCTAACCATTTTAACAAGCTATCTTCAAACTGACGCGTATCAAATAAAGGCTTAATAGTTGGCTGAATTAAACTGTATTGTCCAGCTTGAATTTGCGCATCACCCCAAGATTCTAAATAATGAGGAGTAGCCGCTACATATTGCGCCAATACAGATGTTTCTGTAGGTGCTGTATCAAAAGCTACAGATAACTTTGTTTTCTTTAAACCTTCAACAAAATCATTCGAATTCGCTAAGGTATATACCGGATTGGTTTGATATGTAAATAAAGCTCCAACTTTTCCAGCCTTCATTGCTGTTATTAATTGAGATACTTTTGCATCGTCTCCCTGACGTGTATATTTTACATTAACCGTATCAATAACATCACTTTGAATGGCTTTATTAATGGCCAAAGCAATCAATTGTGCATTAACATCCTGAACCCCGGTAACAATTACTGCATTCTTTCCTGCCTTTTTTATTTGTGCCGCTGCTGCTTGCACAGCATTGTTTAATGGAGTAGCTTCTCTTGTAGCAATTCCTAAAACTACGGCTTGATATAGCTTAATTAATGCCGAGGCTTGATCTGATGGTTTTACTTGTACTCTCTTATCTGCATTACCTCCAGTTAAGGTCATGTTAGATTCAAACTGAATATGACGCGACATTTTACCATTCTTTGGCACTCTACCTTTAGCGTAACCTACTTCAAATCCACCACCTTGCCAATCTCCTAAGAAATCTGCTCCAACAGAAACGATCACATCCGCTTTGCTTAAATCGTAATCTGGTAAGGCTCTAGTACCATACATTTTTTCGAAAGCATTTAACGCAGCACTTTCTGAAATAGCATCATACGATACATGATCTACATTACCATATTGAGTTTTAAAATCTTGGATCAACTTTAAAGTTGACGGGCTTACAACAGTACCCGTTAAAAAAGTAATGTTTTCACCAGCCGCTTTGAGCTGATTTAATTTTTCAACAATAGATTTATCTAAAGTATTCCAATCTATAGCTTCACCTTTACTTAAAGGGCTTTTATAACGGTTATTATCATACAAACCTAATACAGAAGCCTGTACTCTTGCATTGGTTGTTCCGTTTTTTGAATCTTTATTTGGCTCTATTTTAATAGGGCGACCTTCTCTAGTCTTAACCAATACGTTAGCAAAATCAAAGCCATCAGCCATAGTTGTAGCATAATAATTTGCTAAACCCGGAATTACTTCATTAGGTTTTACTACGTATGGAATAGAATTAATTACCGGACCTTCACAGGCCGCCAAAGAAGCGACTGCCGTTGAAAACCCAACATATTTCAAGAAATCTCTTCGTGAAGTATCACTACTTTCAAGAGTTTCTTTATCTCCTAAAAACTGATCTGTTGGTAAATCTTCAACAAACTCAGACTGTTTCAGCTTTTCAACAATCGAACTATTTTCGTTTAGTTCGTCAACACTTTTCCAGTATTTCTTGTTTGATGCCATATTTCTATCGTTGTTTTTCTTTATTGTTATGAATAGTATTACTATTCATCATTTTAATTTTAGTAGTGACACTTACCACATTCTTTACCACCTAATTCTGCTATTGTCACTTTTTCAACTCCATACTTGGTCGCTAATTCTTCATGAATCTTAGCGTAGTATTCATTACCTTTTAAGTTCACGTTGGTTTCTTTGTGGCAGTCTAAACACCATCCCATTGTTAATGGTGAATATTGATACATATCATCCATCGTTTCTACTGGGCCATGGCATTTCTGACAAGCTATTCCAGCCACAGAGACGTGTTGTGAGTGATTGTAGTACACAAAATCAGGAAGATTATGTACTCTTACCCATTTGATAGGTTTTTGCTCATAGCCCTCAATGTACTCTAACTTATCTTTATCCCAACCAATGGCATCGTAAATTTTTTGAATCTCTGCATCATAAAAAGCCTTATCCTTTTCAG
>JAUIJW010000170.1 GCA_030431085.1 Bacteroidia bacterium | reverse complement strand
TCTTTAACAAAAGAAATTGAATATCAAGATCTTGAGATTCAACTGGCAGAAAAACACATCAAAGAATTTGAGGTGAAAATTGCTCAAAAGAATGAAATTATTTCTGCGGCTAAAGAGAAAATCAAAGAAAAAGAAACTCACTTAAAACATAAACAAGATGAGTTAAACTCAATCTTAGAAGAAACTGAAAAAGAAGAGGCTTTATTAAAACAAAAATCAGAAGAATTTAGTCAAGCTATTGATGAAAGGTTATTAAAAGCTTACAAAAAAATACGCTCTAATGTAAGAAATGGCTTGGCTGTGGTTACTATTGAGAGAGGCGCTTCTGGCGGTTCGTTTTTTACCATTCCGCCGCAAAGACAAGTTGAAATTGCTGCTAGAAAAAAAATCATTACAGATGAACATAGTGGTAGAATTTTAATCGACAATGTTTTAGCAGAAGAAGAAAAAGCTAAAATTGATAAACTTTTTTCATAAAATAATCTCACTTTATTAAATGGCTAAGCAATTAAGAGTTGGAAACTTATTTCAAATTCTTAGTGGTTTAGCCTTTTTTTTTGTAACCGCTTGCACTAACTCAGCTTCAAATCCTATAAAAGGTGAAGCCCTATTTAATCGGCACTGTGCTTCGTGCCATCAAGCTCCAAAGATTAACCAACTACCAAAATTTATTTGGCAACAACAAGTACTTCCAGACATGGCTGCCAGAATGGGCATCCGTGAAAATAATTTTAATCCATTCAAAGGATTGACATTAGAAGAAGCAGAATTGGTTGCTCAAAGCAATGTCTATCCGCTTAAACCTACCATTAGTTTTAAAGACTGGCAAATTCTTAAGCGGTACATAATAAACCAAGCGCCAGATACTTTGCCTAAAATTACAACTCACCGCATAGATTCATTAAATCTATTCAATAGATTAAGTTATACTATTGATAGGGATAAAACCCCTAATTATACTTACCTAAAATGGCAAGAAAATAAATTTACTTTAGCCAATATTTATGGCGATTTCTTAGATTTCTACCCTAACACTCAAGAAACACTTTTTAAACAAAAATTTAAAAGTCCGATAATTGCCCATACTCAACTTGATTCTTTAGAATTGTATACTGTTATTGGCAAACTGGACCCTTCTGAGAAAGCCACTGGTTATAGTTATTTAAACGGTATAGAACTACCTTATAAGCTACATAGGCCGGTTTATCAAAATTTAGCTGATCTCAATAATGACAATGAGCCAGAAATTTTAATCAATGAATTTGGTCATCATACCGGTAGATTAAGTCTTTTCTCTAAAAATGAAAGTAAAAACACCTATATCCAGAAGACAATTTGGCCATACGCAGGTGTGATTAAAACACAATTAAAAGATCTTAACAATGATGGTTTGCTAGATATTATAGCATTAACCACGCAAGGCAATGAATCGATTATGATTTTCATTCAAAAAGAGCATTTAAATTTCGAACCTAGAAAAGTTTTATCATTTAGCCCTGTATATGGCAGCAGTTGGTTTGAAATGATTGATATGAATAAAGACGGACATTTAGACATTGTTACTGTACATGGTGATAATGCCGATCTAAGTTACACACCTAAACCTTATCATGGCCTTCGTATTTTTATCAATGATGGTGACCTTAATTTTACAGAAAAATATTTTTATCCCATGTATGGTGCTACACGTTTTTTAGCACATGATTACGATGAGGACAATGATATTGACTTAGCCATTATCTCTACCTTTCCAGATTATACGAATGCTCAAAGTCTTCCTTTTATTTACTTAGAGAATATTGGTGATATAGACTTTAAACCTAAAAGTTTTCCTGATGTTCATCTCGGGAGATGGTTTTTGATGGATGATGGTGATTTTGATCATGATGGCGACATCGATATTGCCTTATCTTCATTTACTTATAATTTCACTCCCGTACCCAAAAAAAACAGGAGTTTGTGGCATGAAAAGAATATTCATCTACTCATTTTAGAAAACAAACTTATCGAGTAATAGTATAAAATACCATGCTATGGGAATACCTTCTACCCAAAAACTTGCATAATATTTAGATTGTGTTTGACTCGAAAAAAACAACCCTAAAACAACCAACAAAACCAAGATTAAATCTATCCAAAGAGGATAAAAAGGATGGATTAAAAATCTTATCATCAAATATATCATCATACATGAATAACCAATTATTTTTGCTCCGGTAATACCAAATTTTTGAGGTAAAGTATGCAATCTTTCATTATCAAAATTTACATCTCTAATATCAAACGGAATGGTAATAGCTATAACAAAAAGTAGTCTCTGCAAAAAGATCCAAACCACGTTTATGTCTAAACTTATATGATTTTGAACTAGTGGGAATATAACCGTAACCCCAGCCCAGGTTAATGAAATTAGAAACAATTTAACGCCAGCTGTTCCTCTTAAACTTTGCCGATGTTTAGAATATGGAATTATATAAAACAAAGTGGCGGCAAAAAAAACAATCATCCAAACCCAAGATAATAACGTCAATTGAACAGATAAAATAGCCAACACAACCAATCCTAATCCAATTACAATTTTTAAAATCGATTGATTCCTTATCGTCCATTGTAACATAAAAGGTTTTAGTTCTTTGGCATGATAAATACGAATAAAGTTGTAGGATGTTACTGTAGCTACAAAACAAAAAAACGGTGTTAAATCACTTTGAATACCATAAATCATTAAGGTAATTTTAACCAAGCACCACACGGCCAATGCTACATGAATATTAGCAGAAATATAAAAATTGAAGTACCGTCTTACCAAGGACATCTGATTAGGTTATAACTGTAAAAATAGGTAAATATTTATATAATTATTAGCAATTTAAACCCTCTTGTATTCATCAAAAATAAGTACTTTTGTAGACCTAAAAATCAGACAAAAATATGCAGACAGATTCTTTCGTATTAAGACATATTGGGCCTCGTAAAAATGAGATTAATGAGATGCTCAAAACTATTGGTGTTGCTTCATTAGAAGAATTAATTTACAATACTATACCAGACGATATCAGGTTGCAAGATTCATTAAATTTACCTGAGGCCTTAAGTGAAAATGAATTCGCTACACATATTCAAAAGTTAGGAAATAAAAATTTACAATTTAAAACTTATATTGGCTTAGGTTATCATGCCACCAATTTACCAGCAGTTATTCAAAGAAATATCTTTGAAAATCCAAGTTGGTATACTTCATATACACCATATCAAGCAGAAATATCGCAAGGGAGGCTAGAAGCCTTATTAAATTACCAAACTGTAATTACAGATCTTACTGGTTTACCATTAGCCAACTCCTCATTATTAGATGAAGGTACAGCTGCCGCCGAAGCTATGATCATGCTTTTAAATGGAAGGAGCAGAGCACAAAAAAAGTCTAATGCCTTAAAATTCTTCGTATCCGAAGATGTTTTACCTCAAACCATTGATATTTTAAAAACAAGAGCCACGCCCTTAGATATTGAATTAGTTATTGATCAACATGAACACATTGTTCTAGATGAAAACTATTTTGGTGCTATTGTGCAATACCCAGCTAAACATGGCGGCGTTCATGATTATACAGATTTTATAGATAAAGCACACCAAAGTGATGTAAAAGTTGTGGTTGCTGCAGATTTACTAAGTTTGGCTATATTAAAATCTCCCGCTGAAATGGGTGCAGATGTAGCTGTTGGTACCACACAAAGGTTTGGCATTCCTTTAGGATTTGGTGGGCCTCATGCAGGGTATTTTGCTACCAAAGATGAATTTAAACGTTTAATCCCTGGAAGAATTATCGGGGTGACTATTGATGCCGATGGAAATAGAGCGTTAAGAATGGCGTTACAGACTCGTGAACAACACATTAAAAGAGAAAGAGCTACGTCTAACATTTGTACAGCTCAAGTTTTATTGGCGGTTATGGCAGGGATGTATGCTGTTTACCACGGTGGTGACGGATTAAAATATATTGCCCGTCAAGTACATTCATTAGCTAATATTCTTAATGATGCCTTACTTAAACTAGGCTTAGAACAACGTAACGAAAACTTCTTTGACACACTAAAAATTTCTGTAACCAACAGCGATAAAGTTAAAGACATTGCAGAACAAAACGAGGTTAATTTCTTGTACATTGATGAAACCACTATTGGTATCTCCATCAATGAAACCACCTCTTTAGCAGATATCGAAGAAATTATTGCCATTCTAGCTGAAGCTGAGAATCAATTCTCGTTTAAAATAAAAGATTGTAGAGTTAGCCTATCCATTCCTGAAAACCTACAAAGAAAATCCACTTTCTTAACAAACAAAGTCTTTAACCAATATCATTCAGAAACAGAAATGATGCGTTATATTAAAAGACTTGAAAGAAAAGACATCTCATTAGCAGATTCTATGATTTCTTTAGGCTCGTGTACCATGAAATTAAATGCAGCCACAGAGATGCTACCTTTAAGCATGAGTAATTGGAACTCAATTCACCCCTTTGTTCCAGTATTTCAGGCACAGGGTTATCATGAAATGCTCAAAGGCTTAGAAAATCAGCTTAACGTGATTACTGGTTTTGCGGCAACCTCGCTACAACCTAACTCTGGAGCTCAAGGTGAGTATGCAGGTTTAATGGTTATTAGGGCTTATCACCAATCTAATGATGAAGCTTATAGAAACATCTGTTTAATACCAGCGTCAGCTCATGGTACTAATCCAGCTTCTGCAGTTATGGCAGGTATGAAAGTGGTGGTCACAAAAACTTCAGAAAATGGTAATATCGATGTAGAAGACCTCAGAGAAAAAGCACAACTGCATAAAGACAATTTAGCAGCGCTTATGGTAACCTACCCCTCTACACATGGAGTTTTCGAATCTACCATTAAAGAAGTTACAAAAATTATTCATGATAATGGTGGTCAAGTTTATATGGACGGTGCCAATATGAATGCACAAGTTGGGTTAACCAATCCCGCCGTTATTGGTGCAGACGTTTGTCATTTAAATTTACATAAAACTTTTGCCATACCGCATGGTGGTGGTGGCCCAGGTGTTGGCCCAATTTGTGTAGCTAAACATTTGGCCAAATTTTTACCGTCTAATCCAATTGTTAAAACAGGTGGTATAGAGGCTATTACAGCCATTTCGTCTGCCCCATTTGGTTCTGCCCTCGTCGACCTAATTTCTTATAGCTATATTAAAATGTTAGGTAAAGAAGGTTTAACACAGGCAACAACTATGGCTATACTCAACGCCAATTACCTTAAAGCAAGGTTAGAAAAACACTATAAGATTTTATACACTGGTGAAAAGGGTTTTGC
>JAUIJW010000003.1 GCA_030431085.1 Bacteroidia bacterium | reverse complement strand
TACAACCTTATATTTTGGCACAGTATGATACCTACCCTAAGGAAGATGGTAATCCTTTTAGAGATGGTGATGACTTTGGTTTTAATGGTGGGGTAGACGGAAAAATTGGAGTAACCAATGATCTTACTTTAGATTTTACCATTAATCCAGATTTTGGTCAGGTTGAGGCAGATCCAGCAGCCATAGCTTTAGATGGTTTTCAGATTTTTTTTAGAGAACAACGTCCCTTTTTTGTCGAAAACAAGAATATTTTTGATTATCAATTTGCCGAAAATCAAGATAATGTATTTTATTCTAGAAGAATAGGGCGACAACCCCAAGCCTATCCTAATTTAGACGATACTGAGTATGCCGATATTCCTAATAATACAAAAATATGGGGAGCAGCGAAATTTAGTGGTAAAACAAAGAATGGATGGAGTATTGGTGTGTTAGAAAGTGTAACAGCCAAAGAGTATGCCACAATCGATAGAAATGGAGAGACAAGAGAAGAGCTTGTTGAGCCGCTTACCAACTATTTTGTTGGGCGTTTACAAAAAGATTTTAACCGTAGGAATTCATATATTGGAGGGATCATTACCTCTACCAATAGAAAAATTGAAGGAAATTTAAACTTTTTACGTGAGAATGCATTTACTGGAGGGTTAGATTTTAAACACCAATGGAAAGGTAGAACCTACTATATTGAAGGTAATTTTGTAGCGAGCCATGTTACCGGCAGTAAAGAATCTATTTTACTTACTCAAGAATCGTTAACACATTTGTTTCAGAGGGTAGATGCCCAACATGTGTCTATAGATTCTACGAGGACCTCATTAACTGGTACAGGTGGTAAAATTGAATTTGGTAAAGCAGGCAGTGGCCATTGGGGTTATAGTGGAGGTTTTTTATGGCGATCGCCAGAGTTAGAATTAAATGATATTGGGTTCTTGCGCCGTGCCGATAATCTTAAACAATATGGAGAGGTTTTTTATAGGACCTTAAAACCTACCAAGACATTTAGAAGAATTTACGCAGATATTGAGCAACAGATGACTTATGATTTCGATGGAAACTTTAATCAATTATCCTTCGAATCGATTTTATTTGGTCGTTTTCAAAATAATTGGTGGTCTGAAATTGGATTTAATTATAGCCCGGTTATTTACAGTAATGCTGCTCTTAGAGGCGGCCCCAGATTTAGGTTCAATCCAGAAGTTGTGAACTGGTGGTTTTTTGGTACAGATAGCAGAAAAAAACTACGTAGTCGAGTAGGTTATGTGCTAGGGGGTGCAACTCAAAACCAATACAATTGGTACCGTATTGAAGCAGGGTTAACATATCAACCATTTAATTCGTTTAACATTTCCTTTACGCCAGAATTTTCTAAACGTGTAGATAAAACACAGTACGTTACTGAGCAAGATTTTCAAGGAGATGCCCGTTATATTACGGCCAGAATAGACAATCAAACTTTAAGTTTAACTACAAGGTTTAATTACACTATAAATCCTAACTTGTCTATCCAATATTATGCAGAACCGTTTATTTCTCGAGGTAATTATGATAGGTTTAATCATGTTGCTCAAGCAACAGCCAAAGATATTAATGAGCGTATCTCGCTTTATGATGAACAGCAAATTAGTTATAATGATGGTACTTATGAGATTGACGAAAATAAGAATGGTGCCACAGATTACTCATTTGATGATCCAGATTTTGCTTTTGTACAGTTTAGATCGAATCTTGTGGTGAGGTGGGAGTATATTCCGGGTTCTGAAATATTTCTAGTTTGGTCTCAAGGGGTAAATGGCTCTGGAGATCCAAGTGATAGCTTGTGGGATAGTTTAGACCAAGAAATTTTACAGCAAAAACCTAATAATACCTATTTGATAAAAGCCACATTTAGATATATCTTTTAATGAGCTTCTAACCAATTGTTACCTTGGCCAAGATCAACCAATAGCGGAATAGATAATTGATAGGCATTTTCCATTTCATTTTTAATGATTTTAGAAAGGGTGTCTAATTCATCTTTGTGTATGTCGAATACCAATTCATCATGAACTTGTAATAGCATTTTAGATTGATACTGCCCTTCATCTAAAATATCTTGAATTTTGATCATGGCAATTTTAATTATATCTGCTGCAGTACCCTGTATAGGGGCATTAACAGCATTTCGTTCATCTCCAGACCTAACAATAGCATTTCTAGAGTTGATGTTTTTTAAATATCTTCGGCGACCAAGTAAAGTTTCTACATAGCCATTTTCTCTAGCAAAATCTACTTGTTTCGCTATGTAAGCCTTTAGTGTTGGATAAGTTTTGTAATAAGTTTCTATCAACTCTTTAGACTCTGATCTGGTTAAATCGGTTTGATTGCTTAAACCAAAGGCACTTACCCCATAGATAATACCAAAATTAACTGTTTTGGCATAGCTTCTTTGTGCTCTGGTAACTTCGTCAATAGCAACATTAAAGACTTTGGCAGCTGTAGATCTGTGAATATCTTCTCCTCTTTTAAAAGAGGCTTTCATTTCTTCATCGCCACTCATTTCGGCAATTAGCCTTAACTCTATTTGAGAATAATCTGCAGCGAGTAATATAAAATCATCATTTTTAGGCACAAAAGCTTTTCTTATTTCTTTACCTCTTTCTGTTCTAATAGGAATATTTTGCAAATTAGGATGGTTAGAACTCAATCTTCCTGTAGCTGCAACCGTTTGGCTGTAAGTAGTATGGACTCTATGCGTAATGGCGTTAACTTCTTTTGGCAATGCATCTACATAAGTATTTTTTAGTTTTACCAAACCACGCCATTGTAATATATTGGCAACAATGTCATGTTTTGGAGCCAGCTTTGAAAGTACATCTTCACTAGTGGCATACTGTCCGGATTTTGTTTTTTTAGGTTTGTCAACTAAGTTTAACTTTTCAAAAAGTACAACACCAAGTTGTTTGGGTGAAGCCAAATTAAAATCGCTATCAGCTTCTTTGTAAATAGAGGTTTCTAATTGGGCTATATCTTGGTTTAGTGTTTGAGATAATTGATCTAAAAAATGAGTGTCTAAATTGATACCCTCGAACTCCATTTTTGCCAATACTTTAATCAATGGGATTTCGATATTCTGAAATAAATTAGTGAGGTTGTTTTTTTCTAATTCCTTTTCAAAAAGTAGTTTTAGTTGCCAAGTAATATCTGCATCCTCAACGGCATATTGCGTTATTTGTTCAATAGACACATCACGCATCGAGCCTTGGTTTTTACCTTTTTTACCGATAAGCGTTTCTATGGCTACGGGCGTGTAATTGAGATAAGTTTCAGACAGTACGTCCATATTGTGGCGCATATCTGGATTAATAAGATAATGGGCTACCATAGTGTCGAATAAAGGCCCTTTAATTTCAACATTATAGTTTTGCAACACTTTAATGTCGTATTTTAAATTTTGTCCTACTTTTTCTATGGTACTATTTTCAAAAAAAGGTTTAAAAATATTGATTAATTGCTGAGCTTCTTCTTGACTTTCTGGAAAAGGTAAATAATAGCCTTTGTTACTTTCATAAGAAAAGGCAATACCCACCAATTGAGCTTCTAAGGTATTTAAGCTTGTAGTTTCGGTATCAAAACAAACAGATTTTTGCAACAATAACTTTTGCAGCAATAATTGTTGCGAAAAGGTTGTATTGACATATTGATAATGATGAGAAGTATTTTCAATGGTTTTAAATCCTGTCGTTGATTCGGATTCATTGGTAGAATGTGCGCTTGAAAAAATATCTAGCTGTTGATTATCTTGATTTGGTTGAGAAGAATTTACTTGATTTGAATTCGACGAGGCTGTAGGAGTTTCGGTGTTAGGTTTAAAAATTTTATTGAAATTGTCTTGTAACCTCCTAAATTCAAGTTCTTGAAAAATAGTGGCCACCTCAACGTGATTTGGTGCGCTCAATTCAAAGTCTTTTTCGTTAAATTCTACAGGGCAATCAAGTAAGATAGTGGCTAATTTTTTAGACAGTAAGCCAAGCTCTTTATTGGCTTCAACTTTTTCTTTCATTTTACCTTTTAACTCATGGGTATGTGCTAAAAGGTTTTCCATGCTGCCATATTGTTGAATGAATTTTCTGGCGGTTTTATCCCCAACGCCAGGTAAACCTGGAATATTGTCAACAGCATCTCCCATCATTCCCAAATAATCAATCACCTGCTCTGGTCTTTCTACATCAAATTTTTCTTTTACTTTTTCAACATCCCATATTTCAATACCATTCCCCATTCTGGCTGGTCGGTACATAAAAATATTTTCAGAAACCAATTGGGCAAAATCTTTATCTGGGGTTACCATAAAAGTTTGATACCCTTCCTTTTCGGCTTGTTTTGATAAGGTGCCAATTAAATCATCGGCCTCAAAGCCTTCAACCTCAATGATTGGGATATGCATAGCTTTTAATAATTGCTGTATAATGGGAACAGCAATTTTGATGGCCTCAGGTGTTTCTTGTCGGTTAGATTTATATTCTGCAAAATCTTCTGTTCTAATATGAGAACCACCTTTATCAAAAGCCACGGCTAAGTGATCTGGTTTTTCTCTTTTAATGACATCTAACAGAGAATTCATAAACCCCAAAATAGCAGAGGTATCCATACCTTTAGAGTTAATTCTTGGATTTTTAATAAGGGCATAGTAACCTCTAAAGATTAAGGCATAAGCATCTAATAAAAAGAGTCTCTTTTGGTCTGACATGATAAAAATTTTGCTTGTGTAAATGTAAGCATTTGTAAATTGCTGATAAAAATTAGAAAGAAGATAATCACCTGATCATTTATGAGGGTGCTTACAAAAATGTTAAAAAACAACTAAAATTATCGGCTAACCACTTAATATTTTGTGATTTATAAAGGTTATTTAAAGAAAACAGTATATTTGTATAAACCATACTATAAAAAATAGGCTTATGACTAAGTTTGGTGAATTGATTGGATCCGAAATTCCAACATTGATTGATTTTCATCAAGATTATGACAATGAAGATAATCAAGGGTTGCATTCTACCCTAAGAGATGTTGCCGCCGCTTTAGGCGATAAGGCAAAAGTGGTGAAGATTGATATTTCTAAAAATGAAACTTTGGCGGCTGCACTTCGTATAAAAGGTAATCCTACCTTTATAATCTATAAAGATGGAGAAATGAAATGGAGACAGACTGGGGTTCAAGATGCTAATACTTTAATTAGCTTAGTACAACAATATACTTAATGTAGGTCTAAAGACTTGAAGCTGTAACCTTTTTCCGAAAAATAATGTAATATTCTTGGTAGAACGAATTGTAGTTTATCAAAGGTTTTTAAATGGTCGTGAAGCACAATAATGCTGCCAGATTGCGTATGTTTGATAATGTAACTTAAACATTGCTCAGCAGATACATTTGGGTCAAAGTCTGCACTAAGCACATCCCACATAATAATATTGTAGTTGTTTTTAATTAAGCTGTTTGATTGTTTTTTGGTTATTTTTCCATAAGGAGGTCTAAAGAATTTCTTATGATTAGTAGTAGTGTGTTTGTGGATTTCTAAATTGCATTTTTCAACATCTTCAAGGTAGGTTGCCGCTCCAGTCTTCCAACCATTTTTATGGTGGAAAGTGTGATTGCCAATACGGTGATTTTTATCTAAAATCTGACGAAAAATTTTAGGATGTTTAGCAATGTTATCGCCTACGCAAAAAAAAGTGGCTTGGGCCTGAAATTTTTTTAAAGTCTCTAATACCCATGGCGTAACCTCAGGAATGGGTCCGTCATCAAAAGTAAGGTAAATTACTTGTGCATTTTCTTGAGGTAAAGACCAAACATACTCATTAAATAGCTTAGTGAGTAGTTTGGGTGTTTTAATAAAATAAGGTTTCATGGTTTTATTCTTGTAATACTTCTTCAAGAAGTGTTACAGCGTCCATAAAGTCTTTTTTGAGCTGCTCTGTATAGGTTTCTTCATCAAACTCTTGAGCCGTAGCAATGATGTATTTATATAAATCTAAGGTGCCTTCTAAATCGTTAAAGTTGGCACTGAGCTGATAAGATGAAACGCCGCTATAATACACGATTTTTTCTTGGAAATTGTTGACTAAGAATTCAATTATTTTTCTAGCTTTTTCTGGTTTATTGATGCGATAGTACGAATCTATATAACCTATAACTAAGCGATAATAGCCATATTTTTCAATTGGCATTTTTTCCATTGAAAGATCTAAAATTTCTTCTGCTTTTTCTGGATTACCTTCTTTGATGAATTCATCGGCCAATCTGCCTAAACTATTACGTAATGAGATGCCATTTTTTCTTGATTCTGGATCTACATAAATATCAGCATTGGTGTTTTTCCATGACCATTTTTGTACGTTTTTGTACATACTTTCGGTATCGATCATACCCATATCCATAAAGTTTTTGTTGTCTATAGGTGTTTTAATAGGTACCAATTTATAGGCTAAACCATCTAATTGTAAATAATCTTTTAGCCAGATATATTCATCGGCAGCTTGAGCACCTCCAGTAAAATAAATAGGACGTTCCCAGTTATTATTGGCTAAAATATCAAGCATTAATATTCTGTTTTTGATCAAGGCCGCCTCTGATACTTCAATATCGATATATGGCACTATAGAGTCTGCAAATTTTTCACTAACAATGCCGTTTCTTAAAACAGCTTCTTTATCAACGGGGATTCTAATTTTATTGGTTGGATATACTTTTTCTGGATGTCCATTCTCTTCAAAATCAATCATGGTTCTACTATCTTTACTCTGAATCCATTTCATAAAGAAATCAATATCCATTACAGTGTCTTTAAATTGCGGGAATGGATAAGGATAATGATAAGCCACATCTAGAGAACCTTCTTTATAATCATCATGCACCAATTGTGATGGAATGGGCGGCGCATCGTAGGTTTTACGCTTTTGCTGATCGATATACCAATCTTTAGCAAATAGGCTAGTATTAATTAGCTTAATGTCTGTTCTGTAATTTTCAACCTCTTGCATGTACCATAACGGAAAAGTATCATTATCGCCGATGGTAAACATGATGGCATTTTCTTGGCAAGAGTCTAAATAGGCTTTGGCGTTGTTATATGCATTATATCTGCCAGATCTATCGTGGTCATCCCAATTTTCACTAGCCATTAGAGTAGGTACCGCTAACACGCAAATTAATGTGGTTGCGAGTGCCACAGTTTTGGCTTGAAGGTTTACTCTAAGTTTGTTGTAAATGGCTAATACACCAAAACCAATCCATATGGCAAAGACGTAAAAAGACCCAACAACGGCATAATCTCTTTCTCGAGGTTCAAAAGGTTTAGGGTTGGTATAGAAAATAATCGCTAATCCTGTAAAAGCAAAGAAGAGGAGTAGTATATAAAAGTTGTTTTTGTCTTTGGCAAAATGGAAGAACACGCCAATGAGCCCTAAAATTAGGGGTAAAAAATAATAGGTGTTTCTACCCTTATTATCTAGATCGTCTGAGGGTAGGTTGGTCTGTGAACCTAATCGAAATTCATCAATGGGTTTAATGCCACTCAACCAATTGCCATTATTATCTAAATTACCTTGAATATCATTTTGCTTTCCTACAAAATTCCACATAAAATATCGACCATACATATAGCCAAATTGATACGTTATCATGAAATATAAATTTTCTCCAAAAGTAGGGCGCCTTTTACTGCGCTGTGGAATACCAGTAATGGCCTTGTAATTTTGTACTACACTTGGTGAAGGGTCTACCATTCTTGGAATTATCCCTTTGTGTTTATCATTAAAGTTGGGTAAGGCATCTTTGTAATTATTAACAATAACATATTTTCCTGCTTTTTCATCTTTTTCATATTTAGGCTTAGCATCCCTAAACGGATTTTTTTTATCTCTTTCACCCGTTTCTGAATAATACGACCCATAAAAAACGTTAGCATCTCCATATTGTTCTCTATTATAGTAGGCTAATAATTCTCTAGCACTTGAAGGATTGTTTTCATTAATGGTTGTGTTGGCATTGGCTCGAATTGGCAACATTAACCATGATGAAAAACCTATCATGATAAATAAAATGCAAAGGGTTAAAAGATTAAGCGTATATTTTTTCTTTTTTCGAGTGTATTTTAGAGCAAAATAGAATAATGCGATGAGTACAATGCCCGCAATAATACTACCAGTATTAAACGGTAGGCCTATGGTATTGATAAAGAATAGCTCTGAAGCGCTAAAAAATCTTAATGTAAAAGGAAAAAGAAATTTAAATACAAAGGCCAATACGAGTATAGATACTATATTGGCTACAATAAATTGCTTGGTGTTTAAACTAGGATGTTTTTTATAAATATAAATAAATACAATAGGAGGGATAACCAACAAAGAAAGTATATGAACACCAAAAGATAAGCCAACAACAAAAGAGATTAGCAGTAACCATTTATGGCCTTTTGGTTTATCCATTTCTGCTTCCCAATGCAATGCCAGCCAAAATAATAAAGCCATTAAAAAAGACGACATGGCATATACTTCGGCTTCAACGGCACTAAACCAAAAACTATCAGAGAAAGTATAAGCTAAAGCACCAACCAACCCACTACCCAAAATAGCGATGCTGTTACTGGTTGTTAATTCTTCGTTAGATTTTAAGACTATTTTCTTCGCAAGTGCTGTAATGGTCCAAAATAGAAATAAAATGGTAAATGCACTAGCTAAAGCCGACATGAAGTTAACCATTTTTGCAATTTCAGAGGCTTCTGAAGTAAACATGGCAAAAAATGCTCCAAGCATTTGAAATAATGGCGCTCCAGGCGGATGTCCTACTTCTAACTTTACTGCCGTTGAGATATACTCGCCACAATCCCAGTAACTCACAGTTGGTTCAAGTGTTAAGGTGTATGTAATTAAGGCAATTACAAAGGTTAGCCACCCTAGGATGGTATTGTATTTCTTATAGTTGAATGAAAGCATAGAAATAGTTTATAAACTGTGGCGAATTTAATAAATATATATGTAAAAAGGTTGTTAAATTAAACGAGTCAAAAAAAGTTCGAAAACTATTTTGTAAAATTAAAATTTGTCTTAAATTTGCGCCTGCTTAAGCAGTTGTGCTAAGTAATTTGAAATTTTGACCCATGGTGTAATGGTAGCACTCCGGTTTTTGGTACCGTCAGTCAAGGTTCGAGTCCTTGTGGGTCAACTTTATTTTTATAAAAACTCTTCAAATATTTGAAGAGTTTTTTTGTTTTTAAAAGTATTGTATTCAGTTTTAATATTATTAGAATTGAATTTCATTTATAATAAAAAATAAATCCTCGAAGATCTTTTTCTGATAGTAAAACAATTTCAAGAATTAATAAATCTAATTTTGATTAAGGATTTAACTTTCTATAGTTTTATACCATGGTTATATACTGTATTTTCTGTTAGATTTAATATTCACTTTGTAATACTTCTCTTTGGCAACAAAAGTTTTACTTTACTAAAAAAATACACCATATTTGAAGTGTTAAAATTGATTTTTATTAAAGAAGGTGACCAGAAATGAATGAAGCTAACCAACACCCTAACACAGCATATGTCTATTTGCTTACAATTACGGCGGCATTAGGCGGATTATTATTTGGATATGATACTGCGGTAATTGCCGGTGCTATTGGTTTTTTACAGGAGAAATTTCAACTTTCTGCGGCTATGACTGGTTGGGCGGCTTCAAGCGCAATTTGGGGTTGCGTGTTTGGTGCAATGATTGCCGGCTCTTTCAGCGATAAGTATGGTAGGAAAAAAGTATTATTTATTACAGCAATTCTTTTTTTTGTTTCTGCCTTGGGGTCTGCTCTTTCTCTTACACTTTCGCAGTTTGTTATTACACGATTTATCGGAGGAGTAGGTGTAGGTGCAGCATCAATGCTATCGCCGTTGTATATTTCAGAGATATCTCCTGCAAAAGATAGGGGTAGATTGGTTACTCTATATCAATTGGCTATAGTTCTGGGTATCAACATCGTCTATTTTATTAATTTAAAAATTGCAGGGGTTGGTTCTGATGTCTGGAATATTGAAACAGGATGGCGATATATGCTTGGATCTGAAATTATACCAGCACTATTATTTTTTGTAATGCTATTTTTAGTACCTGAAAGTCCACGTTGGTTGGCCTCCAAAGATAGAACCACAGAAGCAGCTAGCGTATTACATAAAATCAA
Source organism: Bacteroidia bacterium (assembly GCA_030431085.1). Lineage (GTDB taxonomy): Bacteria > Bacteroidota > Bacteroidia > Flavobacteriales > Flavobacteriaceae > Lutimonas. The sequence continues at coordinate 20,825 of JAUIJW010000003.1, read as the reverse complement.
TGGAGCAATTGAAGGAAATAAGGTTTTAAATGAAATAAACGCTGCACTTAAGAAAGAAAAAGGAACTGTTAAAGAGCTTTTTTCTAAAAGCCTTAGACCTGCACTAATTGTGGGTATAGTTTTGGCAATTTTTTCTCAGATTACGGGTATTAATGCTATTATATATTATTCGCCAGAAATTTTCAAAAATATAGGGTTTAGTACAGATTCTGCATTGTTTCAAACAGTGGTTATAGGAGCCATAAATACTATTTTTACATTTGCAGCAATAGGTTTAATCGACAAAGTAGGTAGGAGAACTTTATTGCTTTGGGGCCTTTCTGGAATGATGATTTGCTTGTTTGGTGTGGGTTATATTTTTTTTACAGAACAAACCACAAGTATTTGGATATTGATTTTTATATTGGGTTTTGTAGCCAGTTTTGCATCATCCTTAGGTCCAATTCCTTGGGTGATTATTTCTGAGATTTTTCCAACTAAAACAAGAGGTTTAGCCATGTCGTTTGCTACACTTGTATTGTGGCTTGGTGTGGTGGCAATTACACAATTTACGCCTGTATTACTTGAAAGTTTTGGAGGCGCTTTTACATTTTGGTTATTTGCAATGAACACCATTATTTTATTAGTTTTTACTTATAAAATGATTCCAGAAACAAAGGGAAAAACCTTAGAAGAAATAGAGCAAAGCTGGAAAAAGTAATATTCAATTTATAGAAACTATTTCATCACCTTTTTGACTATAATAGATTTAAGCTCAATGCTTTTACTACCAGAGATTTCTAAAGCTTTAAGATTAAGATTATAATGGCCTTTTTCAAGAGAAAAATTGGCAATTTTTGTTTTACGCCAACTAGTTTCTGGAGCCTCAACTTGCCTTAAAACACGATCGTGATTAATAATAGAATCATGTATAAAAGGTTTTAGGCCTTTAATGATTTCAGTATGGTCACCAATATTTAACTCCAGAATGGTATTTTGATCTTTGTAATCTAGCGCATACTCTAAATAAAAGTCGTAACTGCCAGCAGTTACAATTTCTACATTCCAGCTAGGATATGCTAAAGTGTTAGTCCAAAAGTCTATCCAATCATTGGCCCATCCATATAAACTATGGTAGGCTATACCAGTATGTTTTCTATCTTTTCTAAATTCAAAAGGAGGGTAGAGTTGGGCTTCATGAGCCACCAAATTTGTTGTATTGAAACCATGGTGCCCTATAGGTATTGAGGCTGTTTTTTGAGGCGGTGTTAATTGTTTAAACCATTGGTTGTAAGCGGTGTTTAAAGAATCAAACAGCATAGGTAATTTTAGCCTTATATCGTTGGTCTGTTTAGGGTCTAGATCTAAGTTATATAATTCATTATCAACCATTAGAATTTTATCAAATAAAACACGTTTTTGCCCATTCCATTCAGAGAATAATAATCTTTTACTTATGCTGGCAGTATGGTTTAATAGTGGTTTAAAACTGATACCGTCTAATTTTTTTTTATAGGGATAAGTTTCATCAATTAATTCTATAAGCGTAGGTAAAACATCAATATGGGCTAAAGATTGGTTGAGGGTTATGCCCGAAGGTAATTGGTCTTTCCAGTTGATAATCATAGGTACTCTAACGCCTCCTTCATTAACCGACCCTTTTTTACCTTTTAATCCAGCATTATACCGATAATTTACAGGCCCATTATCGGATAAATAAACAATAATTGTATTATTCCTAATGTCTAAATTTTCTAGATGGTTGATGATTTTATCCATGTTATGGTCTATGTTTTCATTCATTCCATAAATGGTGGCATTAAAGTCGTTTATCCCTTTTTGTTTATATTTATTAAAATATTCATCAGGTACTTGTAAAGGTGTATGTGGTGTTGGGTAGGGGAGATAGCAGAAAAAAGGTTGATTTTCTTCATGAGCATCCGATATAAATTTGATGGCTTCATCGGTAAGTACATCTGGGAGATAGCCTACAGTTTTAAAAGTAGATTTGTTTTTTTCAATGGTTGTATTAAAGTAGCTAGACCAGTGTCCAGCAGTAAAGCCTACGAAAGTATCAAACCCTCTCCCTAATGGATGGTATGGATAATGAGCTCCATTGTGCCATTTGCCAAAAATTCCAGTTTTATAGCCCAAAGAATTTAAGATGTTGGCAAGTGTTTCTTCATCTAAATTCATGTTTTCTCGGCCACGAGTAACGCCAGACACGCCAGTTCTTTGGTGGTATCTACCGGTAAGTAGACTAGCCCTTGTGGGGGCGCAAACCGGACTAACATAAAAGTTTTTGCAGAGAATACCTTCTTTTGCCAAAAGGTCAATGGTGGGTGTATTGGCCACTTTATTGCCTGTAATAGATAAATCGGCATAAGCTTGGTCATCTACTAGAATAAATAAAATATTGGGTTTATTGTTTGATTTAGGAGTACTCTTATTTAGAGTGATCAAGTTTATTAATAAACTAATCGTAATAAAAAAATAATTAAAAGGCATGATTTTAATTTTACGAGCATTAACTCAAAAGACCAAATTTAGAAAATGAAGCGCTAATTATAAAGCACATTTCTTAATTGATGCTTGCAAACTTTTATATTTATAGCCCATATTTTTTTAATATAGGCTGCATAGCTTTAGCCCAAACTGGATAAGCTTCAGGTTTTAAATGGGTGTGGTCATCCTTGACATACTTTTTTTGGATATCTCCATCTTTACACAAAAAAGGTCTTAAATCTAAGAAATCATATCCTTTCATTTCACAATAACGTTTCATCATGGAATTAAGAGTGTCTATTTGCCGATTGGTTTGAAAATTACCTCTTTGATAGAGGGTTGTTTGATATACTGGATGTGTACCTACTTTTTTTATAGAATCAAGATTGATACATATATTTTGGTAAATTCGTTTTGTGTTAATGCCAAGAGTATAATCGTTTATACCTCCTTTAAAAAAACATAAAACAGGTTGTTTAGGTATGATATAATCTTTAATAACCCAGCTTAGTTGCTGTGTTGTCCAGCCAGGTTGTCCACCATTAAAAACATCTAAACGATTAAGTTCTTTATTCCAATCGCCTGCTGCTGTGATAGAATTACCTAACATTACAATATTAATTTTTTGCGACGATGAAGAATGACTAAGCTCTGTTTTATGAGTTAACTCTTGATTTTTAGTTTTAGCCTGATCAATTAAAACATAGGTGATTAAGATTATATTTAAGATTAAGGAACTATAAAGTAAATATTTTTTCATTATTTATTTTGTAATAGCATCGTTTCTCCATAAGTGTACAAATTGGTGTTGATCCCAACCAATGCTTAGAATGTCTAAATCGCCATCATTGTCCATGTCATAGAATCTAGCACCAAGGTGCGCTTCTTTTCCTTGATCTACGACCTGTTTTTTAAATTGACCTTTACCATTGTTTAGCCAAAGTTGAAGGGTTAGATTTTTCCCTTTATGTTCACTAGTGCAGAGGTCGATATCGCCATCTTGATCAATGTCGGCTACATCTAAATTGTTCATAGAATATTGCGTTACTATGGTCTTACGTTGCCAAGTTTGATTTTTTTGCTGAAAAAAGACATAAAGATTTGCATCGGGTTCTAAACCTGGATAACGTTCTTCACCAAGGGCTAAGTCGATAAGGCCATCACCATTAAAATCTGCTAACTCTACACGATCTGCTGGATGTTCTGTATGTCCCAATTCATGATCTTTCCAATCGGCTTTAGGTTGTCCTGGATTTTCAAACCAAACAACCACGGTAGGCTCTTCCTGGCCAGGAGCTCGCCTTCCTCCTGCAATATCTAAATCTCCATCATTATCAATATCTCCAACGGTTAAGCCTTCGTCTGTGGCATTTTCGCCAATAAGGCTAACTCGCCAATCTTGATTGTTTTGGGGTAGTTCAAGAAGATAGATGCCTTTTTGACTGGATAATAGAATTTCGGGTGTTCCTCCTTTAATGATATCTGCAACTTGATACCCTTGGCCATTGCTATGTGATGTTGGCGGAATTTGAGCTACGACCTTAGCGGTCCATTTGGTGGCCGATTTGTCTGTAGCTTCGAGATGGTACACATTAGGTAAAGCCTCTGCAATAATGTCGGCAAGTCCGTTTTGATTTACATCAACTGCAACCATGGCATCGACATTCAATCCCAAATCAACTTTTTGCCAAGTACCGGTCATATCACCTCCAGGGTTAAGATATACGTTTCTTCCTGTAATGATATCTTTATAACCATCATGATTTAAATCCATCCCGTCAAGGCCAAAATATCTCAACCAATCAGGGTCATCAAAATCTCCCCATTTGGCTTTTTGATTGTCTATTTCAATATATTGCCATTGATCTGTTGGAATACTTTGGATTCCGATGAATAAAATCAACAATCCTAAAAAAGTTAAACTCTTCATGACTTACTTAATTTTATTTTCTAATAGAAACATTTGAGTTGCTTCATGATCAGGAAGCCTAAAAATATCGTAGTCGCCATCGCCTTCGAAATCGATCACTCGGCCGTTATAAATACCATCGTTATTGATAATTTTTTGAGTCCAATTTTTATAGGTTCCATCATTGATGAATATGATGACAGGAAACTCAGTTTCATTAAGGTTAACGGCTCTTCCTTTATTAACACCAGCTAACACATCTAGATCTCCATCAAGGTCAAAATCGAATACTTGTAATGTATGACATGAAGATATTGAGTCCGTAATTTTGGTTTCTACCCACTTTTCCCCGGTTTTTTTATACCAGGATAAAGGATATCCACTACGTTCTGAATGACTAATAAATACTTCATCTATACCGTCGTTATCAATATCAGCAGTGAAGTGTTTAGTGGCATTTTGCGACCAATCGCCAGTTTGGTTATGCCATTTATTATCTATGATTTCTATAGGCCATTCTTGGGTGAGGTCATTACCTGGATTGATGAATAAATAACCATTGGCAAAAATATCTATCAAACCATCGGCATTACCATCACCAACATCCATGCCTTCATGAAGATTATCGACATTTCTGTAAACTACTCTGGTAAAACTTTGATCTTCGTTTTGCTGATATACGGATAAAGAGTGCTCATCAAAAGTTAATATGGCCAGATCGAGGCGTCCGTCGTTATTGAAATCAGCTAAACTTAAATCTTTAACTGCATCTGGTGCTGTACCAATTCGCTGGGCTGTCCATTCGGGGTTTTTATACCAAAATATTTCAGCTTCAGCTCCGGCATCATCCCATTCTCCTGTATGCTTAACAGCGAGCACATCAAGGTCGCCATCGCCATCCATATCACCAAGTTCTAAATCACCAGAGGCAAAATTACCACCCGTTGGAGGTGTTTCTGCTATTTTGTGGAGTGCCCAAATACTGTCCTTGCGACCCTCATAGTAACCTAAATAACCGCCATTCGCATTATTATTGATAAAGACTAAATCTGCGAAGCCATCTTTGGTAAGATCTCCAACGGTAATAGCCCACCAATATTTGGCTTGGTTGGTTATTTTTTTTGATTGAAATGACAATTCTCTTTGAACGTTTTCTTTTTCTAAGCTAGAATTTTGACCTTTCTTTTTTTCTTGACATGAAAAGAATGTCAAAACTATAGAAATTGACAATACTACTATTTTTTTGTTATTCATCTTAAATCTACTTGTAATTACAAGATGTAAATATATATATTTGATAAATATTTTCCATTTATGATTCTAACTTTTAAAAAAATTTACGAAATGTTTTTCTTAAAAAGATTGTTGTTGGTACTTTTTTATACCATTATAATTGGGACGGTGAGTGTTGAAGCACAACCGAAACCTGGAGATATATATAAAAATTATTTTTGGATTTTTCCTGAGGATAGTGGTTCAGATTTTTTGAGAGTGATCGGGGATGGAGATTATAGAGACCCAGTATATTTTAGTGAGAATTATCCGGTAGGGGCAATCGATGAAGGGTGGATTAACTTACCGTTTAATGTAGACTTAAAAAAAGCTGTAAAAGCAGAAATACAGGTAGAGAAATTGTTAAGTCATGATGGTACAAGGAAATTGTCTGTTAAAGTAAATAATAGTGGTTGGTATGAGTTTCCAGAATCTGAACACATGCCCAAAGATGCCTATGATTATTTATATCATACATATCCAGTTGTTGACATTCCATTAAATTTTATAAAGAAATCTGGCAATAAAATTAGGTTTACATTAGATAGTATACAAAGGTTTAATATGCCTCAAAATATTTTGTATGGGGTGCATTTAAGAGTGTATTATAAAGAAAATAAACCCCATATAACCGCTGATATTTCGGGAGTATTACCCCAATCAACAATAGGTGACGAAGTAAATCTGTCTTTGAGTAATATACAGGGAGAGGTAGAGGAAGTTCACTATTTGGGTTTGTATGAAGACGTTAATTACGAAACAGATGGTAACTACTATCAGTGGCATTATACTTATTTTAAAGGGGAATTAAGGCATCAACTAGGTAAAAGTCTTAAATCTCCATTTAGTGCTGTTTGGAATACTTCTTGGATTCCAAATCAAACACAGACGATGAAGATAGCTGCCTTGATTAAAAGCAAGCAAGGCGTTTATTATTTTACACCTCCGGTTGAAGGATTAGGTTTGCATAGAAATTTTGATGTAACATTATGCAAGCCATATGATCAGCCTAAAATGTGGGCTACTCGAGAGCAGGTTTTTAATGAAAAAGTTAGGTATCTAGGGAATCCTAAAGAAGTTGAAGCTTTTCAAATCGTGTTTAGTTCGTGGAGTCCAGCCTATATGAATGGCGTTTATTTAAATGACTGGTTATTGTTTGTAAAAGAAGGGAAACATTATTATCCAGGGTTTCACCGTAAAACATTTAAGTCTAACTACATGCTTAAGCAAGGAGAGAATATTATTAAAACAGGATTAACACCTTATGTAAATAATAAGATGGTGCATGGCGCAGAAATATTATACCCTGGTATTATGCTGCTTGTTAAGTCGCCTAAAAAGACTGTTGATATTGAGGAAGTTACTTATAAAGGACAGGCTCACTTTAAAGTGTCTACAGCTAGTGCTATATATTATATTGAAAAGCAATCTGGTGGTTGTTCATCTTTAATTGACACGGAAGGTAACGACTGGATTAATTTCAAAAAAACAGGAAATTCTGGTCTAACACTATCTTCAGATTCAGATTATAGAGGCTTACCTAATTTAGTGTTTGGTGAGCCCGGAGATGGTATTGGTCACCCAGGGTTTAATCAATGTACAACAGTACAAATTAGTGATAATTCGTTACAAGTTACTTCTAAAGATGGGGCATATCAATTTCGCTGGGTTTTTGATCAACAGTTTGCTAGGGTGGTGATAGATAGATTTAGTAAAGATCGAAAGTATTGGTTTTTATTCGAAGGGCCAATAGCGGGTAAATTTAATCCTAAGCAACATTATTGGGGTAATGATCAAGACGGAGTAAGGCAAGATGATACTTCAATATTTAAAAACCCTATTTCTGGACATTGGCAGTGGGTGTTCTTTGGAGATCAAAAGGTTGATAGAACGCTCTTTTTAATGCAGAAAAACAAAGATAATCATGCAGATTATTTTACTTATATGGGTAACTCAAATACTTTAGAAAACCTATCTAAAGATGGTATGAATGTTTTCGGTTTTGGTAGAGGTCTAAAAACTAACCCATTATTGCAAAGTAAGAACACATTTTATATTGGTTTTTATCCAAAAAAAACAAACAATACCACACAGTTTGAAGAACTTAAATCTTATTTGTTATCTGTTAATGAAAATTGATCACAGCTATCATTTTACCAGAATAAATACCTGTTGATATTTTAGATGAGTTCTAAAAAAATAAAATTATAGATCAGTTGCGCTGAAAGTATCTCCTTGAGAGATATCTCCGGTATCATAGCCTTTTTTAAACCATTTCATTCTTTGGGCAGAAGTGCCATGCGTGAAAGAATCTGGAACTACTCTGCCTGTTGATTGTTTTTGTAACCTATCATCTCCAATGGCGTTTGCCGCATTTAAAGCCTCTTCGAGATCACCAATTTCCATCATGTTCGACATTTCTTGAGAATGATGTGCCCAAACGCCTGCAAAAAAATCTGCTTGAAGTTCAAGTCTCACAGAATACTTGTTATACTCTACTTCACTCAGTTGCCCTCTTAAGCGGTGCACCTTTTCCGTAATACCCATTATCTTTTGAATATGATGACCCACTTCATGAGCAATAACATAAGCTTGAGCAAAATCACCGGGAGCATTCATACGCCGTTCCATATCATTAAAAAAACTTAAATCTAGATATAATTTTTCATCACCCGGACAATAAAATGGCCCTGTGGCACTTGAGGCAGAACCACAAGCAGAAGATACATATCCAGAAAAGAAAACTAATGTTGGCTCTCTGTAATTTTTGATCAGTTGATTCCAAACATCTTCTGTGTTGGCAAGAATTGTAGCACTAAATTGAGCTAGCTCTTCTTCTTTGGCCGTAGATTGGTATGGAGTACTTGTTTCTGTTGGTAGAGGAGCGCCACTAAAAAACTGTCCGATTAAAGTAATTGGGTTTTTTCCTAACAGGAGTGATACTCCTAGAAATAGTCCAACGATTATTAAACCAGTTTTTGAAAATAAAAGTCTAATGAGCGATCCGATTATCATAGGGTTAAATCCTCCTAAGCCCTGTCTCGGACCTCCACCTTGACCACGACGGTCTTCAATGTTAGAACTTTGTCTTCTGCCTTTCCATTTCATAAAGGTGATGTTTTATAAGGTTAATTGGATACTAAATTTAAGGATATTTTAGAAAAGGTAAAGATTAAAGCAATTTATTTTGAAGAAACAAAGTGATTTTAAAAATAAAAAACCCTGTAAACTATATTTACAGGGTTTAAAAGTACCTTGGGTGGGAATCGAACCCACACTCTCGAAAGAACTGGATTTTGAATCCAGCGCGTCTACCAATTCCGCCACCAAGGCATTATTTTCGGACTGCAAATATAATATATTTAGATATAATTCAATCAAAGATTTTTTCTTTTTAGAAAAGAGATGTGTTCAGAATAATTTTAACGAAATCTTTTAAATAAAATGTAAATTCAATTGAAAAAAAGGAGTAATTTTGCGCCAAAATACAAAACAACTTACTTACACACACAACTTTATGAAACTTAAGGTACCTAATCCAAAAATATTTTCTTGTTCTCAAAGCGTTGAACTGGCTCAAAAAATTGCAGATGCATATGGTATAGAACTTGGTAAATCTAACAAAAGCATTTTTAGTGATGGTGAATTTCAAATATCTTTTGAGGAGTCTATTCGTGGTAGAAGGATATTTTTAATTGGCTCTACCATGCCTCCAACAGAAAATTTGATGGAAATGTTGTTGATGATAGATGCTGCTAAAAGAGCGTCGGCTAGACATATCACAGCGGTAATGCCTTATTATGGTTGGGCACGTCAAGATAGAAAAGACAAACCAAGAGTACCCATTGCCGCAAAAATGGTAGCTAAACTGTTACAAGCGGCAGGAGCCACAAGAATTATTACCATGGATTTACATGCTGATCAAATTCAAGGTTTTTTCGAGGTACCTGTAGATCATCTTTTTGCCTCTACCATTTTACTACCACACATAGAGAGTTTAAATCTTGATGATATAACTATTGCTTCACCAGATATGGGAGGCTCAAAAAGAGCATATGCATATTCTAAATACTTACACAGTGAAGTAGTTATTTGTTATAAGCAGAGAAAAAAGGCCAATGTTATATCGCATATGGAGTTGATTGGAGAGGTGGAAGGAAGAAATGTAATTATTGTTGATGATATGGTCGATACGGCAGGAACATTGACAAAAGCTGCAGATTTAATGATTGAAAAAGGTGCCAAAAGTGTTAGAGCGATTTGTACTCACGCCATCTTATCGGGTAATGCCTACGAAAGGATAGAGAAATCTGCACTAAAAGAGTTAATTATTACTGATTCTTTACCCTTACAAAAGCAGAGTTCTAAAATAAAAGTTGTATCTTGCGCGCCTTTATTTGCTGAGGTGATGCATAAAGTTCAAAACAACACATCGATTAGCGATAAATTTATAATGTAAAATAATTAAAAATGAAATCAATCACGATCAAAGGATCTAAAAGAGAAAGCGTGGGCAAGGCGGCAACCAAGGCCTTACGTAATGCTGGAAAGGTACCTTGCGTATTATACGGAGGAGAACAACCATTACACTTTTCGGCAGATGAGTTAGCATTTAGCAAATTAGTGTATACACCAAATGTATATACTGCAACTGTTGAATTGGAAGGTGGCGAAAAGTATGAAGCTATTTTACAAGATATTCAATTTCACCCAGTAACTGATAAGATTTTACACGTAGACTTTTATCAATTATTTGATGATAAAGAAGTAACCATGGAGATACCTGTAAAATTATTAGGTAATTCACCAGGGGTAGTGGCCGGAGGTAACTTACGTTGGCCATACAGAAAACTTAAAGTTAAAGCTGTTCCAGCTAATTTACCAGATTTTATCAATGTAGATATTTCTAAAGTTAAAATTGGTGATAAAGTTTATGTTACAGAGTTACAAAATGATGATTATACCATTTTACATCCAGATAATACGGTAGTTGTTCAAGTAAGAATGTCTCGTTTATCTGTAGCAAGTGGTGATGAGGATGAAGATGATGAGGATGCTGAAGATAGTGCTGAAGAAGCAACTGAAGCGACTGCAGCAGAATAATTAATCATTCTTTAATAGAATTTAAAAGCTTTTCGTTTGTTCGAAAAGCTTTTTTTATACTTTTAAATCATGAATTGGTTTTTAAAGTTTTTTAAAAATAACGATGGTAAAGACAAGGATAATATGAAGAAATTTTTAATTGTAGGATTGGGCAATGTTGGAGATAAATATAAAAACACCAGGCATAATATTGGGTTTAGTATACTTGACCATTTAGCAGAACAAGAAGGTGCTAATTTTGAAACTAAAAAATTAGGTGATATTGCACGGTTTAGCTATAAAGGAAGAACCTTCATTTTGCTTAAGCCTAATACCTTTATGAATTTAAGCGGTAAAGCAGTGAGATATTGGTTAAATTTAGAAAAAATTTTACCAGAGCACCTTTTAGTGGTTACAGACGATTTAAATTTAGCTTTTGCTACATTAAGATTAAAAACAAAAGGTAGTGCAGGCGGGCATAACGGATTAACGAATATTAATCAAGAATTACAAACGCAAAACTATGCTCGGTTAAGATTTGGGGTAGGTAATGATTACGCAAAGGGTAGGCAGGTAGATTTTGTCTTAGGTCAATGGAATCCTCAGGAACAAGAAGCTTTACTCGAAAGATTGGATAAGTTTTCAAAAGCGATTAAATCTTTTGCCTTAGCCGGAGTGCATAATACCATGAGTGAATTTAACGGTAAATAAAGTTATAACATGAATATAGCTAAAATTGTTTTCATAATGTTAATACTAAGTCTTTATTCTTGTGCGCTTTCTATTGAGGAAAAACTTATAGAAAACCATATAAACACGAATGATAATGAAACTCGGGTACAATCATTAGATATTATTTTTCTTCAAGATATTACAAGTAAAGATAGTCTAGATTATTTGGTAAAGTATTTTAATAAGAAAAGAGCAGACAAAATTAAACAGCTCGAAAAAACAATGCAAGATTTAAGTGAGGAATTGAAAAAGGCTACTGAGAATAAATCTACAGATAAAAATGAGCAAGATAATGTTGAGACTTATTATCGCAATATGATAAAAGAAAGCAAAAATTACATTCAAGCTTACAAAAGCGATTGTAAAGGAACTTTTTTGGAAAAAACTTATCTCAAAATCAATGCTCTAAAGTCAAATACCGATAGTGTACTTACAAAAAAATATCTGGTTAAATATGTTGTCGTAGACCCTCAAGATGAGGTAGAGATTGAAGTGAAAGAAAATACTTTTTTTCTAAATTCGGATAGAACTAACATATTATTGGTTGAATAAACTATGTTTTAATCGTATAAAAAAAGCAGCTAATAATTGGCTGCTTTTTTTGAAACCATATATTAGTAATAATTATTCAACCGTTACAGATTTTGCAAGATTTCTAGGTTGGTCTACATTACAATCTCTCATAACCGCTATATGGTAAGATAACAGTTGCAGAGGTATGGTAGTAAGTAATGGAGAAAACGCCTCTTCAGTTTCTGGTATCTCTATGGTATGATCTGCAATATCTTTAACCGTAGTATCTCCTTCAGTAACAACGGCAATTATTTTACCATTTCTAGATTTAATTTCTTGAATATTACTTACCACTTTTTCGTAATGACCTTTGTTGGTAGCAATAACCACTACCGGCATCCTATCATCAATTAAGGCAATTGGTCCATGCTTCATTTCTGCCGCTGGGTACCCTTCGGCATGGATATATGAGATTTCCTTAAGTTTAAGAGCTCCTTCTAGGGCAACTGGAAAATTATACCCTCTTCCTAGATATAGGCAGTTGGTTGATAGTAAATATTTTTTTGCAATTCCTTTAACTTGCTCGTCAATGGCCAATAATTTTTCAATTTTTTGAGGAATCATTTCCATCTCTTGTAAGTGTAAGCGATAGACGGAGCTAGACATCGTGCCTTTAGCTCTGGCTAATCTTAAGGCCATTAAGCTTAATACGGTAATTTGAGTTGTGAAAGCTTTGGTAGAGGCCACGCCAATTTCTGGTCCTGCATGGGTATAAGCACCTGCATGAGTTTCTCTGGCAATAGAGGATCCTACCACATTACATACGCCAAACACAAAAGCTCCTTTTTCTTTGGCCAGTTTAATCGCTGCTAAAGTATCTGCAGTTTCACCAGATTGTGAAATGGCAATTAGTACATCTTTTTCTGTGATAACCGGATTACGATACCTAAATTCTGAAGCATACTCAACCTCAACGGGAATTCTTGCAAATTCTTCGAAAATGTATTCTGCCACAAGGCCAGCATGCCAAGACGTACCACAAGCCACAATGATAATACGATCTGCATTCAAGAATTTTTTCATATTATCCTCAACACCTGCCATTTTAATAATGGCTTGATCCATCAATAATCTACCTCTAAAGGTATCTGTTATGGCTCTGGGTTGCTCATGAATTTCCTTAAGCATAAAGTGCTCGTATCCACCTTTTTCAATTTGTTCTAGATTGAGTTCTAGCTCTAAAATATCTGGATCGATTTCTGAATCATCTTTAATCTTTCTTACCTTAACTTCTCTGCCTTTTTTAATGATGGCCATTTCTTCATCTTCTAGGTAAATGGCATCTTTTGTGTATTCTATAAATGGAGAGGCATCTGAGGCTACAAAGAATTCTTTATAATCTTCACCTACGCCAATAGCGATCGGACTACCTAATCGGCCAACCACAATTTCATCTGGTTTAGTTTTATCAAAGACAGCAATGGCATAAGCACCAATAACCTGCTTAAGGGCCAATTGAACGGCTTTACCAAGTTTAACTTGATACTTTTCTTTGACTTCTTGTATTAAATTAATTAATACTTCGGTATCGGTATCACTTTTAAAACTATAGCCTCTGCTAATTAATTCTTGCTTAATAGAATCGTAGTTTTCTATAATACCATTATGAACAATGACCAAGTCTCCAGATTGAGAAACATGAGGATGAGAATTGATGTCATTAGGGATACCATGAGTAGCCCATCTGGTATGACCGAGGCCGATTTGCCCTTGGTTTGAGATTTCTTGTTTAACTTTTTCTTGTAAGTCGCTTACTTTGCCTTTAGTTTTGGCTAAGTTGATGTTTTTACCATCGTAAAGCATTACCCCCGCACTATCATAGCCCCGGTATTCGAGTCGTTGTAACCCTTTGATTATTACCGGATATGCTTCGCGAAAGCCTATATATCCTGTAATGCCACACATGTTAAATTAGTTTAGTTATTTGTTTCGTTTAATTTTGAGTAAAATATTTCTAGTTTGAGCTTTTTATCTTCATTTTCTGGCAAATTACCTTTTAAAATTACCCCCTTAGGAATAAAGTTATAATCTTCAGTAATGGTATCAAAACTAATATTGGCTGGTAAATCTGTACTTAAATAATTTCTTAAAGCCAACTTATTAGGTGCTTTAGGGTCTGAAGGATTTAAAATATCTGAAACAAATTTAGTAATTCTAAATTTATAACTTTCCGGATTGCCGTCGCTATCGTATTCTAGTTCACCACCATAAATTTCTAAACCTTCAAACATATATGTATATAACAAACTATTGTAGTCTTTATTATATAAAAATAATCTTTCTGGCACCTCTTTTTGATCGCCATCGATGTAAAGTGTGAGATTTGCTTCGTTAATCAGCCAATTTTGGTCTCTAAAATAATCTAAGTTTCCATCATTAAAGAGCTCGATTATTACTTCAGAACCGGCAGCACCTTGTGCAAAGAGTTTATCTTCTCCATCGTCTTTATTAGGATTAATGAGATAATTTTGAATTAAAGCACCATCATAATTTCTTTGATAATTTCCTGCTCTAACGCCAGAAAGTGGAAATATCATAATTTGTTTGGTTCTAACTGTAACGCCTTCTTCACCATTGGTGCCATTACCATTTAAATCTTCATCATCATCTTCATCTCTTATTTGATCATCGGTATAATAGATCGTAATATTGGCTTGACTAAATAGTGGATTGATTAATGAGCCATCTTGCCCTTGAGCATCGATATAAACACCTCTAAAATAGTGTATAAAATTATCATTAGATGCAAAATCACTTGAGTTTTGATGATCTACAAAGCGTGTTTTAAAGAAATTCTGATCTAAAAAGAATTTCATTGTAGGTTGAGCATTAGTTGCTTTTACAGTGTCGATATCATCTACCGTATTAGGGTCGTTATCTAAATATCTGCGTTCAACATACAGTACGGTATCATTTCTGTTAGGTAAAAAACTACCCGAATAGATTTCGTCTTTTAACTGGAATACTTTATCTGAATAATACTTTTGATTTTCGGTTGGATTTTCTGGATTTAGGGCGTTTAAAAAAGTACCTAACTCGTTAACCGTAATATTAAATGCTTGATTGGTATTGCCATAGATAGAGTCTATCTGAAAGCTAGGTACCATAACGGGGTTGTCGTCATCATCTAAAATAGGTTCACCTGTATCTGGATCTACCGCTTCTTGGTCTTCAGCATCTTTAGTAGCATAATATGGTATATCTAAAACCACGAGGTCTATGACGGTATTTTCACCAAAGTTTACACCAGTTATTGGTAGATACATTTGCGAAGCAATGGCGCTACGCATATGTCCAAAATTATCGTTTTGAGTAACTCCTAATAAGGTTAGAGGTTGTTTTTGTTCGTTGTTACCATCAACTCTGTTAGAATCAATGTTAATATTATAGGCGATGATATTTACGGCAGTATCACCAGTAGAAAAATCATTTTTATCAACAATACCTACAGCGATGTCGTTAAGATCTTTTTCGCAGGCCACTAGAGAGAGAATTGAAACGATGGCTAAACCAATTTTTTTGGTTAAAGCATTATATGTCTTGGGCATAAACAATTTTTTGATTTTAGCACTAATTTTAAAGTACTTCGTTTAGGTAAAAATTAGAGTAAGTTTCTGTAAAGTTTTCGTAAGGTTGATAACCCAATACTGGTATGTTTCTTTTTTCTATAGCTTGTACAAAAGCATCGTTTAAGTTTTCACTACCGTGGATAATCGCATCAGAATTCTCAATCGCTACATGTACCATGTGAAACTGGTCTGCTGTGTTAAAAGCACTGAGTTTGTCATCTGAAATTTGGTCAAATTTAATTTTTTCAACCAAAGTGTCTTTATCTTCAATACCACTAGAATCATAATTAAAAATAGAAGTAACAATCTTGCTTTCTGCAAATAAAGGATCGTTTTTGTAATATTCTTTAAGGTACAAAGGTAATAATGAAGCCATCCATCCATGCACATGGATAATGTCTGGAGCCCATTTTAGCTTTTTAACTGTTTCAACAACACCTTTAGCAAAGAAGATAGCCCTTTCGTCATTGTCTGGAAATAAATTACCATCTTCATCTGTAAAAACAGCTTTTCTTTTAAAATACTCTTCATTATCAATAAAATATACTTGCATTCTTTCTTTAGGGACTGAAGCAACTTTAATAATTAATGGCATATCCATATCATTGATTATCAAGTTCATACCAGAAAGACGAATCACCTCATGTAATTGATGTCTTCGCTCATTAATTACCCCGAATCTTGGCATAAACATTCTTATTTGTGCTCCTTTATGATGCATCTCTCTGGGCACATTAAAAGCCATTTTAGACACTTCGTTTTCGGGTAAATAAGGGGTTAGTTCAGATGACACATAAAGTATTCTCTTATCTTTCATTGATCAATCTTTTTTTGGATGCTGCAAAATTACAAAAATATATGCATAATTCGATTTAAAATATTAAGTTTGGCGCAATTATAACTTAATTTTATGATCCTATGAAGGTGATAACCAAGGCTCGAGAACTTCAAAATGTGTTAAACCAACACAACAAGACTCAAGTAATAGGATTAGTTCCTACCATGGGAGCCTTGCATCTTGGTCACTTGTCAATTGTAAAAAGAGCAAAGTTAGAATGCGACATGGTGGTAGTCAGCATTTTTGTTAATCCAACACAGTTTGATAAGGCAGAAGATTTAAAAAATTATCCCCGTACCTTAGAAACGGATTTGCAGCTTTTAGAACAAGAACAGTGTGATTTGGTTTTTGTACCGCAAGTGGAAGAAATCTATCAAAATGACGTAAAACCTGAAGTTATGGATTTTGATGGTTTAGATAAGGTGATGGAAGGTGCTTTTAGGAAAGATCATTTTGATGGAGTAGGTACTATAGTTAAAAAATTGTTCACAATTGTAAACCCAAACAAAGCCTATTTCGGAGAAAAAGATTTTCAACAACTACAGATTATCAAGAAAATGGTGGATAAAACAAAAATGAATATCCAAATTATACCTTGTGATATCTATAGAGAAGACGATGGTTTAGCAATGAGCTCAAGAAATACTAGATTATCAAAGGTTCAACGAGAAGCCGCCCCTTTAATTTACGCCACCTTATTGCAAGCAAAATCGTTATTTCCTCAACAAGATTTAGGAGATATTCAAACTTTTGTTCAACAACAGATCAATGGAGATGAAGCACTTAAATTAGAATATTTTGAAATTGCAGATGTAGACACCCTATTATCTATAAAAACCTTTGATGATTCAAAACAGTATCGTGCATTTATCGCTGTTTTTGCGGGTTCAATTCGCCTTATTGATAATATTGCATTAAATTAAATTTAAGTATCTTTGCAGCGCAAAAAAATCGATTGAAAGCAATGAATATTGAAGTTGTAAAATCAAAAATACACCGTGTTACCATTACTGGTTCTGATTTGAACTATATTGGTAGTATTACCATCGATCAAGACTTAATGGATGCTGCCAATATCATTGAGGGTGAGAAAGTACATATTGTAAACATTAATAATGGTGAGCGGTTTGAAACCTATGCCATTACCGGAGAAAGAAAACGAGGCGATATTATTTTAAATGGCCCAGCTGCAAGAAAGGTGGCTAAAGGAGATATCATTATTATTATTTCTTATGCTTCTATGGATTTTGAGGAAGCTAAAAACTTTAAACCTGCAATTATTTTTCCTAACGAAAAAGACAATTCTTTAACATAGTATTGAATAAGAAAATCAAAAAAACCATATTCACACTATTGCCTATTGCCATTGGTATAGGATTGATATGGTATTCATTATCTAAGTTAAGTGCTACAGATATTCAAGACATTAAAACATCGTTTACTACAGCCAATTATTGGTGGGTAGTACTATCACTTCTATGTGGAGTTTTAAGTCATCTGTCAAGAGCTTATCGTTGGCAATTTTTATTAGAGCCACTCGGGTATAAACCAAAATATATGAATAGTGTTTTAACGGTTTTGGTGGCTTATTTGGTGAACTTGGCTATACCTAGAGCCGGAGAGGTAGCTCGTGCTACGGGTATCTCTAAGTACGAAAAAATTCCTTTTGAAAAAGCTTTTGGCACTATTGTTTCAGAAAGAGTAGTTGATTCTGTAATGCTCTTACTGATTATAGCGGCGGCATTTTTTTTACAAACAGAATTGTTGAGTACTTACCTGTTTAAAGATCAGGGCAATTCATCTTATTTAATCTGGTATGTCTTAGGAGGGGCAGCGGTGTTAGGGTTAGTTTTTTTATGGATTATTAAACGATCAACACATCCATTATTAGTAAAAATACAAAACTTTGTTTACGGTTTAATTCAAGGAGTGGTTAGTATTTTTAGGATGAAAAAAAAATGGGCATTTTTAGCGCATACCATTTTTATTTGGTTCATGTATCTGATGATGTTTTATGTAGTCATTTTTGCTATTCCAGAAACAGTTCATTTACCATTTAGTGCAGTAATAGTTGGTTTTGTTGTAGGCGGATTAAGCATGGCATTAACCAATGGAGGTTTAGGTACCTATCCGGTGTTTGTGGCCAGTGCCTTAACTCTTTATGGTGTGGGTAGCAATCCAGCCCTAGCATTTGGTTGGATAATGTGGACAGCACAGACTGTAATGATTGTTCTTTTTGGAGGGTTATCGTTTCTCTTTTTACCAATCTACAATAATAAACAAGCATAGATTATGTTTGTAAATCAATACCATAGCAACGGTAAACTGTTAATTACAGGGGAATACTTGGTGTTAGATGGCGCCCTATCGCTAGCATTACCAACGAAACTAGGACAAGAGTTAACAGTAAAGCATACCAAAGATAAGGGCTTGTGCTGGAACAGTTTAGATCATCAAGGTAATACTTGGTTTAAAACAGTGTTTGAGCTTACAGCACAAAAAATTTTACAGAAGTATCCTGAACAACAGAGTATCGATATTGAATTGACATTGCTCAACATTTTAAATCAAGCCAAAACCATTAATTCTAAATTTTTAGATGGTTCAACCGGGGTAGATGTTTCCATAAAGTTGGGTTTTCCAAAAAATTGGGGTTTAGGTAGTTCGTCCACACTTATTAATAATATAGCTAAGTGGGCTAAGGTAGATCCATATATTTTGTTAGAAAAAAGTTTTGGAGGAAGTGGTTATGATATTGCTTGTGCTCAACACGATACACCCATTTTTTACCAATTGGTTGATCGAAAACCTAAGGTTGTTCCTATTGATTTTTATCCTAAATTTCATGAACAATTATA
Organism: Bacteroidia bacterium; assembly: GCA_030431085.1. Taxonomy (GTDB): domain Bacteria; phylum Bacteroidota; class Bacteroidia; order Flavobacteriales; family Flavobacteriaceae; genus Lutimonas. Next base: position 1,508 of record JAUIJW010000003.1, on the reverse strand, counting down.
TTTCGTTTTTCTAAATAAAAAACAAAATAGTAGAGAAGGGATTAAAAATTATAGGTCTAAAAAAGATCAATTTCAATTTGAAACTGAAGAAGTATCTCAAATAACTCAAGCCATAATACACAGTGAAAACCTCGGTCAATTTGAAAGGCTTATTCAAGAACATGAGCGAATAATTTCTTCAATCATGAATATGAGGCCTATACAAGAGTATTTGTTTAAAGATTATTTCGGACAAATTAAAAGCTTGGGAGCCTGGGGAGGTGATTTTATTCTAGTTACGGGTAATGAAGATAGTGTAGACTATTTCAAAAATAAAGGCTATGCAACGGTAATTTCTTATGATGACATGATTAAGAGAATCTTGTAGGTATAATATTTTATTATACTGAAATGATAGTTTGAGTGTTGTACGTTGTAATTGAAATGCAATAAAATAAGGTAGGTGAAACAAAAAGTTATAATCATAGGCGGAGGAGCAGCAGGTTTTTTTGCTGCCATTACAATGGCAGAGCTCAACCCTAATTTGGAGATTACTATTTTAGAGAAAAGCAAATCTGTACTTCAGAAGGTAAAAGTGTCAGGCGGAGGCCGTTGTAATGTAACGCATGCTTGTTTTACACCACAAGAATTAATTGAGTTTTATCCAAGAGGTAAGAAAGAGTTGTTAGGGCCGTTTCATCAATTTATGACTGGTGATACAATGGCATGGTTTGAAGATAGAGGCGTACCCCTTAAAATTGAAGAAGATAATCGCGTATTTCCAGTAAGTAATTCATCACAATCCATTATAGATTGTTTAGTAAGCAATGCTATAAAATTAGGAGTTAGCCTTGTAAAACAAACCAACGTATTGGGAATTGAAATGATAAAGGATAAATTTAAAGTATATACGAATAAAGATAATTGTGTGGCCAGTAAACTATTAATAGCCACAGGAAGTAGTTCAAAGGTTTGGCGGTTGATAGAGAATCTAGGTCATCATATTATTCCACCTGTACCTTCACTTTTTACATTTAATATTACAGATCATCTCATTAAGGATATCCCTGGAATTTCGGTGCCTAATGCCACGGTTAAATTAGTAGGCTCAAACCTTAAAAGCCATGGACCGTTATTGATTACACATTGGGGGTTAAGTGGTCCTGCGGTATTGAAATTGTCAGCATTTGCAGCACGAGAGCTGGCAGAAAAAAATTATACCTATACCGTTGAAGTAAATTGGTTAGGGCAATCATTTGAAATGGTACAACAAAGATTAACGGAGTTAAAAACTGTTGATGCGAAAAAAAATATTGATGTTAAATCCCCTTATCGCGAGATGCCTAGAAGATTATGGCTAAAACTATTAGATACAGCAAGTATCGATCATAAGATGAGATGGGCAGATTTACCTCAAAAACAAATAGCTATTTTAGCTGGTTATTGCACTGGTAGTACATTTAAAGCTGAAGGGAAATCAACGTTTAAAGAAGAGTTTGTTACAGCTGGTGGCGTTGATCTAAGAGAAA